>CANQCW010000021.1 GCA_947591055.1 uncultured Clostridia bacterium
GGAATAAGAACTAAAAAAACAAAATCAAAATGGGTACAAACTTCTATTGTTAGAATGCTTAAAAATCCAATTTATACAGGTAGAGTAACTAACAAAAAGAGTGAAGTGTCAGACTTTATAACAGGTACAAGAAAAGATTTACCAGAAGAAGAATGGATAACTGTAGAAAGACCAGAAATGAGAATTATATCGGATGAACTCTTTAATAGAGCACAAGATATTTTAGCCCAGAGGTCAAATGAGTTTAAATTAAATAACAAAAGAGAAAAAACAGAATATGTATTTAGTACACTTATTTATTGCAAACATTGTGGCTATTCATTTAGAAGAATAAGAAGAAAATACACAGATGATGGAAAAGAATATATAAGATGGGTATGTAGTGGAAGAAACTCAATGGGAGTAAATCATTGCCCTAACACAACTGTAATTGATGAAGAAGAACTTTTAAATGCAATAAAAATATATCTAAAAAGCATTATAAAAAATAAAAAGAACTTTATGAAAGCTGTCGAAAAAGAATTCGAAAAAATTACTAAATTAAGAGAAAACAATGAAAGAAGTGAACAAAGTCTTTTACAAGAAATAGAAAAAGTTACAAACAAAAAGCAAAAATACATGGAAATGTTCCAAAATGAAGTAATAAATATCCAAGAATTAAAACAATATACAAATCCATTAAATGAAGATATTGCAAGATTAGAAAGAGAGTTAAAACTAATAACATCAGAGATAAAAGAAAAAGATGTATTAGAAAAAGAACTCACTAAAACAATTAAAACGGTTGATGACATACTTAATAATGAAACAATAACAAATGCAATGTTAAAAACAATAATAGATGTTATTGAAGTAGATTCAGATAGCAATGTGGAAGTAAGGCTTAAACTATTAAATGAAATAGGCTCTACGCCAACTGTAATTACTAATTTTAATGAAATACAAGAAAATAATAAACAAGAAACGGAGAACAAACAAAGTACAAATACTTCAAAAACAACAAAAAATAAGAAAAACTTAACCGCTCTGAAAAGTAACATCAGTACATAAAGATGTATCAGAGAGACTTAAAGAAGTAAGCCCGTCATTATATGATGAAGTAAGAAAGGTATTAAATGAAAATAAGGCTGAGAGGCACATAAGAGGAGGCATGGCAACTAAGTTAAAATATATAAAGCTAAATCAATATAGGAAAGATAATTACTAATGTAAAAAAATAATAAAAAGTTTATCTATAAGTTATAATAGTTGGTTAAGTGAAAAGTTAAATGCAATTCTGCAAAATCATAATAATTTAAAAAAATCGTGAAGTGAAAATTTAAATTCCAGTTTTAAAAAATTTTAAAAAACACTTGAAAAAATTTAAAATATGTGTTATTATTAACAATAGTCGATGAAAATGAATTACATAGGAGGTGCTAAAAATGGCAAAATGTGATGTTTGCGGAAAAGCAGTAGCAAATGGAAACCAAATAAGTATAGCTCGTTCACACGTTAGTAGAAGAGCTCCAAGAACATGGAAACCAAATTTAAGAACAGTAAGAATAAAAGTAAATGGAGAAAATAAAAAAATGCATGTTTGTGCAAAATGCTTACGTTCATCAAAATTAGAAAATGCATAAATTAAAATATGATTTTTAACAAAAATTAAAGTTTGTTAAAAATCTTTTTTTTAGCAAATAAATATAAATAAAACAGACACTAGATTTTGCTAGTGTCTTAAAAATTAAGAAGATTCATATGTAGTTTAAATTATTTAATCTTTAATTCCAAATATTAATTTTACAAATCCTCTTAGCCATTTTGGAACTTTTTTTACTACAATTTTCATAAATTACCTCCTTTAACTACTAATCACTAATTAAATTGCATTTTAGCCTATTATTTTATAGGCTTTACTTTTGCCAAAGACATATAAAACCTACAATTATAATAGTGCAACCAATTATAAATAGCCAACCTGAAATTGGAAGTAATAGAACAAGTAAAACTCCTAACCCAAATCCTATAAGACAAGTCGCAAGCAGTTTTTTAAGTATTCCCCACATATATTACCTCCTTTATAACAGTATATGAATTATAAAAAAAATGGTTACGATACTAGTTATAAGCTAAAATATTAGGCAATAATAGATAATAAAATAAAATACTTACATAAAATTTTGCAAAGTTATTCACTTAAAAATATTTTTATGATATATTAGTTGTATATGGAGGAAAAATATACAAATGGGTCGAAAAAGAAGGAATAATAAAATATGGCACGCTCTAAGAAGATTTGTAATATCAATTGTTTTTTTAGTTTCAGTTGCAATATTAATAAATCTTGCTCCAAATTATGAAAAAAGTGATTTAAATGGAAAAATAAATTTAATTATAAATAATAACAATATAACAAGAAGTTTAAAATCAGATATTTTAACTGAAAATGATACGATATATCTATCATTTGATGATACAAAAAACTTTTTTGATGAGTATTTATTATTAGATGGAGATAAAATAATTGCAACTTCTAATACAAAAACTGTATGTATTCCGTTAGATAGTGGAAAAGTATATGAAAATGGCTCATATATTACCAACAATTATAAAGTAATAAAAAAGGATGATAAATATTATTTACCATTAAATACTCTTAGTTCGGTTTACAATTATGAGTTAAATTACAATGAAGAAAAACAAATAGTTACGATTGATTCTCTTAATAGAAAGCTAGTTTCAGCTATTTCAACTAAATCGTCTAGTATAAAATATAAGCCTACTAGTCTATCAAAAACAGTGGATAAAGTAGAAAGAGGAGATACGGTTTATATTATCCAAAATACTGAAAAAGGTGAAGATGAGAAAGAAGGAAATTATCTTAAAGTACGTACAGAAAATGGAGTAATTGGATATATAAAAGAGTCAAAGCTAATAAATAAAAAAGCAATTAGAGATGACCTTACAAAAGAAAAGATTGATGGAAAAGTAGGACTAGTTTGGGATTATTATAATCAATACACTGCTGCACCAACGAGAACAGAATCAATAAAAGGAACAGATGTTGTTTTACCATCATTTTTTGAAGTTAGATCTGATGGAAGTCTAGCTGTTAATGTTGGTAATAGTGGAAAAAATTATATAAATTGGGCAAAACAAGAAAATTTAAAAGTTTGGCCAGTATTATCTAATAGTATGCTAAATGATTTAGACTCTATGTCAAATATTTTATCAACATTTGAAAATAGATCTAATTTAATTGATAATATTATAAATGAGTTAGTAAAAATAGATGTTGATGGATTATATGTAGATTTTGAAGATATGTATAAAGATGATAAAGACAATTTTTCAAGATTTATTATAGAGATTGCACCAAGATTAAGAGAAATAGGCATGACTTTAAGTGTTTTACTAACTGCACCAGATGGTTCAGATACATGGTCATTATGTTATGATAGAAACTTAATTGGAAAAGTTGCAGATTATGTTGTATTTATGGGATATGATGAAACTACTGGTTCATCAAAAACAGCAGGAACTGTTGCAGGTGCAAATTGGGTTGAACTTAATATTAGAAAGTTTTTAGGACAAGAAGGAATAGATAAAAATAAGGTAATACTTGGAATTCCTTTCTATACAAGACTATGGCAAGAAACAAATGGAAATTTAACAAGCAAAGTAGTTAATATGAAAGACATAGTAATTCCAGAAGATGCAAAAGTAGAGTGGGATGAGAATTTAAAACAAAATTATATAGAATACAAAAGAGATAATACTGTATACAAAATGTGGGTTGAAGATGAAAAATCAATCTCTTGTAAGCTAGATTTAGTAGAAAAATATAATTTAGCTGGTGCAGGTTTCTGGGAAAAGGACAGAGAAAAAGATACAATCTGGGATATTGTAGAAGAAAAATTAAAATAGTAATAATTTTAAAACCACCTGAATATAATATTTTAGGTGGTTATTTTGAATTTAGGATATATAAAATTGGATAAGCCTCAAAAAGGCCTATTTAGTAAATTTATTTTTCAAATTAGAAAAAATTTTAATTTAGCATATAAAGACAAAACAATTGATGAAAATTATTATATATGCAATTTAGAAGACAAATCAATAGACAGATTAATTAAGCTTTTAAAAAAAGATAATATTGATTATATTATTGCAGAAAAAGGCATAGACATTAATTATAAAAAGCTAAATGGAAGTTTTGCTCTAAAATATATGATTCCAGAGGTAGTAAAATACTGCTTTAGGCTGATAAATCCTAAAACAGAAGAAGTATATATTTGCACTAATAATTTTACAAATGAAAATATACAAATTATAAAAGATTTGTCATCATATGTTAAAGTCGTTAATATAATATCATCAAATAGTAGATATTTAGCATTAGAAAAAGAACTAGAAAGAAGTGGAATATATATTACAGTAAACAATAATAAGAGAACATCTTTAAAAAGGGCTAATATTATAGTAAATTTAGATTTTAAAGACTTAAAAAATTATAGTATAAGTAGAAATATAATTATTGTAGATGTATCTAATAAGTTTAATATTGATAAAGGATTTGATGGTATATACATAAAGGGTGTAAAAATAGGAACTAATAAAATAATGAGAGTATTTGGAGAATATGAAAACTTTGAAAAAAATCAATTAATTGAAGCGGAAATGGTAAAAATTGAAAAATATAATATGGTAAGAGAATATATTGGAATAAATAAATTTGAGATAGAGCAAGTTATTGGAGAAAGAATTATTGAACTTGATGAATTTACTAGAATCAAGAAGCTAATAGGATAGGATGTTACAATTTTGGATAATAGTGCAGGCTCAAGCAAAAAGGCAAATGCACTGCAAAAAATTTGAAAAAAATATTGACAAAATTTATATCTTGCATTAATATATATTAGATAAAAAAAGCTAAAATAAATGACATCAAAAGCATCTATTTAGCATAATAAAAAAATTATCATTTGTATGCAAAGGAGAATATACATATGGAAAACGAAGAAGTTTTATTAACACAAGAAGGATATGATAAATTAGAACAAGAATTAGAATATTTAAAAACTACAGAAAGAACAGAAATAGCTGGAAGAATTAAAATAGCGCTAGGTTATGGTGATTTATCAGAAAATTCAGAATATGATGAAGCAAAATCTGCTCAAGAATTAAATGAAAATAAAATAATTGAATTAGAAAATAAATTAAGACACGCAAAAATAATTGACGAGTCTGAAATTGATACAAAAACTGTTCAAGTTGGAAACATAGTAGTAGTTCATGATATGGAATTTGATGAAGATGTAACATATACAATAGTTGGTTCAACTGAGGTTGATTTATCTCAAAATAAGATTTCAAATGAATCTCCAATAGGAAGTGCTTTTCTAGGTGCTAAAAAAGGAGATATTGTTAGTGCTAAAATTCCAACAGGAATAGCTCAATTTAAAATTCTTTCAATTAAAAAATAATTTAAAATTTAAATACTAAAAACCCAAAATACTAATTTTGGGTTTTTATATTGATTTTTTAAGCAAAAAATAATATAATTACTTTCATAAAATCAAGGTTTATAGGTAGCCTAAAAAACCTAAATATAAAGATAAGGAAAGTTGCTAATGGGAGCTTTGATGACTACAACGAATTCTGGTGGAGAACTATTAAGTTTTAAGCTAGAAGGAATTGAAAAAATTCACCAAGGAGAAGATTCAATAGATGAAAATGGTAAAGTTTATTGGGATAAACACGCACCAATAATGTTTCCAATAGTGGGTAAGCTTAAAAGAAATCAAACAATAATAAATGGCAGAACATATGAAATTCTTCCAAATGGATTTGCAAATGATATGGAATATGAGCCTGTTACTAAGCTAGATAATTTTCACTCTTATATGCTAAAGAGCAATAAATATACCATGGCAAGATTTCCATTTGAATTTGAGCTATATAATACATATAGACAAGAAGAAAACAAATTAATATTTATGTATAAAGTAATAAATACAGGAAATACAAATATGCCTTTTGGATTAGGCTCAATGCCAGCATTTAAAATAGATCAAGATGACTTTAAAAGAGGAAACTACTATTTAGAATTTGAAGAAGAAGAAACAAGGGCACATTTTTTATATTTAATAGATGGACTAGTTGCAACTGAATATGGAAAAAATAAATTAGAACATAACAAGTATATATCTTTAGATGAACATACTTTTGACAATGATGCAATTATTGTAAAGGGTATTCAAGATAAAAAAATTAGTCTAAAAAATAAAAGAACTAAAAAAACAATTTTAATGATGGACTTTACAGACTGGCCATATTTAGCAATTTGGTCAAAATCTGGTGCTCCATTTATATGTATAGAGCCTTGGATGTCCACACCAGATAGCATTAACAGTTCGAATATATTTGTGAAAAATCCAAACATGCTTGTATTATCACCAGGAGAAGAATTTGAAAATAAATTTAGTGTAGAATTTTTTAATTAAGATTTAAGGATGTTTAATATGAAAATATTTATAATAACAGTTTTAGTAATAGTTATGGCAATATGTGTTATGGCGATATATGATGCAAGAAGATTAGGAGAAAAATTTTTTAGTTCACCTGATAAAAACAAAATTACTAAATTAATAAAAATTATTGGATTTACAATGTTAGTAATTTGTGGAATAACTTTTTGCATAATTAAATAAGAAAAATAGCAGTAGAAAATATTAGAAAGGAGCTTAGCAATTTTTGCTAAAAAACATATGGAAAAATTAGAAAACAAATATAATCCAAAAGATTTTGAAGATAAAATATATGAAGAGTGGGAGAAAAAAGGTTATTTTAGACCTAGTATGGATAAGGCTAAAAAGCCTTATTGTATAATGATGCCACCTCCAAATGTTACAGGGAAACTTCATATGGGACATGCTCTTGATGGTACAATTCAAGACATTTTAATTAGATTTAAAAGGATGAATAATTATGATGTATTATGGCTTCCAGGAACAGACCACTCAGCTATTTCAACAGAAATGAAAGTAGTACAAAAATTAAAAGAAGAAGGAAAGACAAAAGAGCAAATCGGAAGAGAAGCTTTTTTAGATGAGGCGTGGGATTGGACTCATAAATATGGAGGAATAATACAAGAGCAACAAAGAAAAATAGGATGTTCTTGTGATTGGGAAAGAAATAGATTTACTCTAGATGATGGAATGTCAGATGCTGTTTTGGAGCAATTTGTAAAATTATATGAAAAAGGTCTTATATATAAAGGAACAAGGATGGTAAATTATTGTCCAAGTTGTAAGACATCTATATCTGATGCAGAAGTAGAATATAAAGAAGAAGCATCTCATTTATGGCATATTCGTTATGAAATAGTAGGTGAAAAAGGAAAATACATTGAAGTTGCAACAACTAGACCAGAAACAATGCTTGGAGATACAGCAGTTGCAGTTCATCCAGATGATGAAAGATATAAAGATTTAGTAGGTAAAAAATGTATTTTACCGATTATGAATAAAGAAATCCCAATAATAGCAGATGAATTTGTAGAAAAAGAATTTGGAACAGGATGCGTTAAAATTACTCCTGCGCATGATCCTAATGACTATGAAGCAGGATTAAGACATAACTTAGAGATTGTACAAGTATTTGATGAAAATTATAAAATGGGAAATCTAGTTCCAGAATATAAAGGTATGGAACTATTAGATGCAAGAAAAGCAATAGTAGAAAAACTAGAAGAAATAGGAGCATTAGTAAGTACAGAAGATTATACTCACAATGTTGCAAAATGTGAAAGATGTAAAAGTACAATAGAACCACAAATATCTATGCAATGGTTTATAAAAATGAAAGACTTAGCAAAAAGAGCTGCAGATAGTGTAAGAAATGGTGAAGTTAATTTTGTTCCTAAAAGATATGAAAAACAATACTTTAATTGGTTAGATAATATACAAGATTGGTGTATATCAAGACAATTATGGTGGGGACATAGAATACCTGCATACTACTGCAAAGAATGTGGTGAAATAAATGTTTCAAAAACAAAACCTGAAAAATGTAAAAAATGTGGAAGTACAAACTTAGTTCAAGATGAAGACACATTAGATACATGGTTTAGCTCAGCATTATGGCCATTTTCAACATTAGGTTGGCCAAATGTGGAAAGTGAAGATTATAAAAGATTCTATCCAACAAGTGTACTAGTTACAGGATTTGATATAATAACATTTTGGGTATCAAGGATGATGACTCAAGGCTTAGAGTTTACTGATGTTGCACCATTTAAAGATGTTTTAATACATGGAATAATTCGTGATAGTCAAGGAAGAAAAATGTCTAAAACTCTAGGAAATGGTATAGATCCACTAGAAGTAATAGATAAATATGGAGCAGACGCATTAAGATTTTCAGTAATTTCAGGAACTACAATGGGAAATGATATTAAATATATGCCTGAAAAACTAGAGCAAGCATCAAACTTTGCAAATAAAATATGGAACGCAGCAAAATTTATAAATAATAACTCTGCAGATGAAGAAAAAATAAAAGAGTTTTGTGAAGAAGATTCAAAAAACCTTAGATTAGAAGATAAATGGATTTTAAATAAATTTAATAAACTAGTAGCTGATGTTACAAAAAATATAGAAAATTATGAACTAGGAATAGCATTAGATAACATTTATAACTTTATTTGGAACGAATTTTGTGATTGGTATATAGAGATTGTAAAAACAAGAATATATAGTGAAGATGATAGTATCAAGGTACCAGTTTCATATATGTTAAATCATATATTAGCATCATCTTTAAAATTGTTACATCCATTTATGCCATTTATAACAGCATATTTATATAAACATTTGATTACTACTGGTACAGAAGATTTAATAGTTGCAAAATGGCCTGATATTAAAAATGAATTTGCATTTGATAAAGAAGAGCAAATAGTAGAAAAATTAAAAGAAATAATAGTACAAATTAGAAATGTTAGAGCAAATATGAATATTCATCCATCAAAGAAATCAGAATTAATATTTGTAACAGAAAAATATGAAAAAGAAATACTAGAATCAGAAGATATGCTAATAAAGCTAGGATTTGCATCAAATGTAAAAGTACAAAAAGATGAAAGTGGAATAGAAAAAAATGCAATTTCAATTATACAAGATGATATAAAAGTATATATTCCATTTGAAGAATTAGTAGATTTAAAAGAAGAAAAAGCAAGATTAGAAAATGAAAAAGAAAAATTAGAAGCAGAAGTTCAAAGATGTGAAAAAATGTTATCAAATCCAGGATTTACATCTAAAGCTCCAGAAACTAAAATAAATGAAGAAAAAGAAAAGCTTATTAAGTATAAAGACATGCTTGAAAAAGTAGAAGAAAGATTGAAAAATATATAATAAAGCAATTTTTACAAGTGAAAATTAAATGCAATTTTATAATAAAAGCAATATTTTGGCGAATAATTAAGCTCTATTGATATTTTTACAAAAATATGGTATAATATCTGTAGATGGTAGTATACCAACAATTTGCAGATGGTAATACACCAACTCTCGAAAAATAATTATTAGGAGGGAACATTATGACAGAATTACAAAACAGCAGTTGCGGGCGCGTACTTAATAACGCATGTATTCTTACAAAGGAGGACATTAGAAGAATATATCCTTATACGGATAATTCTCGGATGGCGTATCTAACTCACGAATTTGTTGATGCAGGATATGACATACTTTATGGAGAAAGCTATAATATGTCCCGAAGCCAAATGTGGGATTGCTTGGATGATGTAGTTATAACAGCAGCTTGTCTTTATCAGAAATCTCCAGATTGCATCAAAGTAGGTGCATTTACAGACCTCTCACAGCCAAACATAATTTATGCAGCTGTAAGACTGAAAGATTAATTCTGCAAAGTAAGAAAATGAGTATGCTTAAGCATACTCATTTTTTTGTCGAAAACTTCCTAACAAACGACAAAACTTCTTATGGAAATTAATGGTAAAAAAGATTATAATAATTATAATCTTTTTTTGTGCAAAAAAATATTTGAACAAAAAATTGATGAACAAATGAAAACTACAAAGGTAGTTAGGAGGAGGGAAAATGTGGTTACAGATTACGAAAAAGAAACAAGAACTCTTATATTGAGAGTTACAGAAGAAATTGATCAACATATAGCAGATAAAATAAGAAAAAAATTAGATAGTGAAATTGAAATTTATAGCCCTAGAAAAGTAGTATTTGATTTTAATGGAATCGAGTTTATGGACAGTTCAGGTATTGGTATGGTACTTGGAAGATACAAGTTAGTAAAAATGCTAGGAGGAACTTTAGAAATAATTAATGTTAATAAAAGATTAAAAAGAATATTTGAAATGAGTGGAGTTTCAAGAATAATTGAAATTAAAGATGAGGAGAGTGAAAAAAATGAAAGGGTTATTTGATAATGAAATGAAACTAGAGTTTTCTAGCAAAACAAATAATGAAGCTTTTGCCAGAATTGCAGTTGCTGCTTTTGTATCACAATTAGACCCAACTATAGATGAGCTTTCAGATATAAAAACTGCAGTTTCAGAAGCTGTTACAAATTGCATTATTCATGGATATGGAGAAAATAGTGATGGAATAGTTAAGATTGAGGCAAGAATATTCTTAGATACTGTTCAAATTGAGATATCTGATACGGGAAAAGGCATAGAAGATGTTGAAATGGCAATGAGACCTCTTTATACATCTAAACCTGATTTAGAAAGGTCTGGGATGGGTTTTACTATTATGGAGAGTTTTATGGATGAAATGAAAGTAGAATCAGCATTAGGATTTGGTACAAAAGTGTTTTTAAAGAAAAAAATTACTCCAAAGACAAATGAAGAAAACATTTATCAAGATAATATCGAATACATAAATGAAAAAAAAGAACAAATAGTAGATGAAGATTATAAAGAGCTAAAAGCAGATACTAATAAATAACATAAAAATATTTAATAAGCATAAATTTTAACTTAGGAGAGCTTTATGGATGAAGAGCTAAAGAAAAAAATAATTGAAGCACAATCGGGAAATCGAGATGTGCTAAATAACCTTGTTTTGGAAAATAAAGGTCTAATTATAAATATTGCTAGAAGATTTGAAAATAGAGGATATGATTTTGATGATTTATATCAAATAGGAGCAATAGGATTTATAAAAGCAGTTCAAAAATTTGACTTTAATTATAATGTTGTACTATCTACTTTTGCAGTAACTTATATAATAGGCGAGATTAAAAGATTTTTAAGAGATAATGGTCCAATAAAAATATCTAGACAAATTAAAGAATTATCAAAAAAAATCGCCTTTGAGCAAAAGAGTAATCCTAATATAACAATAGAAAACTTAGCTAAAAAGTTAAATGTAAGCAAAGAAGATATTGCTCTTGCATTAGATTCTGAAAACAGTATTAAATCCTTAGATGACAGGGAAAATGATGATGAAGTTCCACTTATAGATAAGATTTCATCAAAAGAAAATAGTGAAGAGCTAATTGTAAATAAATTAGCCTTAAAGCAATGTATAAGTAATTTAGATCCAAGAGAAAAGAAAATAATATTTTTAAGATACTATAAATGCCAAACACAGAAAAAAGTGGCAGATATAATTGGTATAAGTCAAGTGCAGGTATCTAGAATAGAAAAAAGAGTATTAGAAAATTTAGGTAAGGAATTAAAAGAAGCATAATGAAAAAAGATATATTTTTATTTATTATTTTTATGATTTTAATATTTTTGATACCATCTGTTTTCTCACATTCTTTTTTATTTTCTAATGCAGAAGTAAAAAAGGAAAATCAGATAAATAGCACAGAAGAAGAAAAGGTAGAAGAAAATCCATATGATTATAGTCAACATGCAACTATAAAATTACTACATAAAGATAATCAATCTGTTGAAGAATTACCTCTTGATACTTATCTCTTAGGAGTTGTATCAGCTGAAATGCCTGCAAATTTTGAACAAGAAGCTTTAAATGCTCAGGCTTTAGTTGCAAGAACTTATACTTTATATACAATAATAAATAGTCATAAACATGAAAATGCTGATATATGTGATGATTCATCTTGTTGCCAAGCATGGATATCTAAAGAAAATAGACTTGCTAAATGGGAGGAAAGCTTAAGAGAGGAAAATTGGAATAAAATTGAAAAAGCAGTAAACACAACTAAAGGAAAAGTTATTACCTATGAAGGCAAAGTAATTGATGCTTTTTTTCACTCAAATAGTGGAGGCATTACAGAAACGCCAGCTGAAGTATGGGGAGGTACAAATTATCCATATTTACAATCTGTTGAAACATCAGGAGAAGACGGATATTCACAATATAGTTCAGAAGTTACTTTAAGTAAAGAAGAATTTAAAAATAAAATTTTAGAAAAACACGCAGACTTAATTTTAGATTATAATGCAGAAAATCCTATAGAAATTACTGAATATACAGATTCAAATAGAGTAAAAACAATAAAAGTAGGAAATCTAAATATTTCAGGAGTTGAAATGCGAAGTATACTTGGACTAAAATCAACAAATTTTAATTTTAAAATAGATGGCGACAATATAATATTTTCTGTTATTGGATATGGGCATGGTGTAGGGATGAGTCAAACAGGAGCAGATAGTTTAGCTAAAAATGGAAGTAATTATGAAGAAATAGTAAAACATTTTTATACTGGTGTTGAAATTGTAAATATATAGTATTAAAAATTATTTAACTTCATAAACAAAATTTTCTATTATATGTATATAAGCCTAAAAAATGGAAATAATTTAATTAATAATTTTTTTAGGAGGCATATATGAAGGAAAATGAAGAGAAAAATAAAGTATCTAATAGAAAGGGATGGAGTATCTTTGGATTTTTGATATCTATATTGTTACTCACAATTGCAATTATCCTTTCAATGAACGAGGAAAAAGCAACAAGAGAAGCAAAAATAAGTGATAGAATAATTAATTCAGAAGTCAAAGAGAGTATTGAACAAACAAGTTCTGAGTTAAGTAAAACAGTCAATCAAGTAAAAAGTATCAATAACATAGAAAATGAAGTCAATAATGAGACAAATACAATTAATCAAATAAGCAATGATAAGCAGGAAGATCAAAATAAAGACAATCAAATAGCAAATGAGCAAATTAATCAAATTGTAGAGAACAAAATTAATGAAAATGTACAAGCAAATGAAATCATACAGCCAGCTCAAAAAGACGAAAATATAAATAAAGAAACATCAAATGAGCAATTTATTATGCCAGTTGAAGGAGAAATATCATCAGGCTATTCAATAGATAACTTGCAATATTCTAATACACTTCAAGAGTGGATTACACATAGAGGAATAGATATAAAAGCAGATAAAACAACAGTAGTAAAGGCTTCAAAATCTGGAACTATAAAATATATAAAAGAAGATCCAAGATATGGTTTGAGCATAACAATAGAACATAGTGATGGATTTCAAACAATATATTCTAGTTTGCTTAGTTCAGAGTTTGTAAAAGAAGGAGATAAAGTAGAGCAGGGACAATCAATAGGAACAGTTGGGAATTCAGCAGTATTTGAAAGTGCAGAAGGAAGTCATTTGCATTTTGAAATGTTAAAAGATGGAGAATATATAAATCCTGACATATATTTAAAATAAGTTTACTATAATAATAGACATAATTTTATAATACAATATTATGTCTATTATTTTCCATAAAAATAAATTGTAACATATTTGTAACATTACTACAAAACAGTTGAAAACACTAAAATACAAGACTTAGATAGACATAATTTTCTTTGACTTTTTTCGACAATTTTGATACTATTTAACCATCATAAGAAAAGTAGGTGGTTAAATGATTTACCAAGAGGATATTACAAATTTACAATCAGACATTAAAGACAAAATAGGACAAAAGATTATTGTAAAAGGATCTTTAGGCAGAAGTAGATCGTTTGAAAAGGAAGCTACAATAGAAAAAGCTTACCCTAATATTTTTGTGGTAAAGTATGAAGAAAACGAAAGAAGCGTTTCATATCAATATAAGGACGTACTAACTAGAACTGTTGAAGTTGATGTGTTTGATGGAGAAGGATATAATCCTCTTATTCCACCAATGGTTAAAATACCAAAGAAAATTAAGACATCATTAGATTAAGAAGTTAATTTTTATAGGCTAGAATAAAGACAACTATTCATAGTTGTTTTTATTTTTTTTGTTAAGAAAATAAAATAATAAATTTTCTATTCCTTTAGCATATTTTAAATTGACATTTCATATATATTACTAAAAGCTTAAGGAGGTATGATATGGCCATAAAATTGGAAAAAAGTAAACTAGCCGTCAATCAAGTAATAACAAATAAAAACGAAAATATTATAGTAGATGGAGATTGCATTGTTCCAGACGTAAAACCGGACATACTAGAAATAGTAGGAACTAGTGGTGTAGTAAATATTTACAAAAAAGAAGTAATGGACGGAAAAGTGCGAGTAGATGGGTCCATTATTGTATATATAATGTATATTGGTGATGACGGAAAAACAAGAGGGGTAAGAAGCATAAATCATGTTCTTGATTTTTCACAAAGTTTCATAGTAGAAAATGCAGTATCTGATATGAACGAAAATATATCTGTTAATCTTGGTGTAATAGATTGCAAAATAATAAATGAGAGAAAAATTAATTTAAAAGCAAATCTAAACTTTGATATACAAGTATTAGCAAATTCAGAAATAGAATATGTAAATAATATAGATTTAAAAGATGTTCAAAAACTAGAAAATACAATATCTGTAAACTCAATATTAGGGATAGGTCAGACAAAAACATTAGCAAAAGAAACCATAAATATTGACTCAAATGATAATTTAGCAGAAATTTTAAAAGTAAGTAGTAAAATAATAAATAGGAGCATAAAGGTAAGCTACAATAAGATTTTAACAAAAGCAGATATAAAGCTAAAAATAATGTATTTAACAGAAGATAATAGAATAAATACGGTAGATGCTAAATTACCAATTATGGGATTTATAGATATGAAAGATGTTAACGAGCAAAACCCATGCGATTATGATTTTGAAATAAAAAATATGGTAATAAAGCCAAACTCTACAACAGAACACTCTATTTATGTAGAAATAGAAGTTGGAATAATGGCTACATCATATGTAAATCAGGATATAAATGTTATTCAAGATTTATATAGCCCAACGGCGAATCTAAAGTTTGAACAAAATAATATTAAAATGATACAAAATAAAGCAATGTTTGAAGGAACATTTAGTATAAACCAAAAAGAGTTTATAGACATAGGAGATGAAAAAGTCTATGATGTTGATGCAAATGTTGTAACTAATAATATTAGAGTAAATGACAATGAAATTTTAGTAAGCGGAAATGTTCATTTAGTATTTACTTGTTCGCTAAATGCAATGACTGGAATACAGACTAAAAAAATAGATATACCATTTGAAAATAGGATGAATTGTAATGGTATAAATAGCAAAGCAAATGTAAATGTAAAAGCAGATATTTTGCTAGAAGATTTTAATATTATGCCAGGAGGAGAAGTTAATGTAAAACTTGATATTGGACTTAGTGTTTCATCTTGCAATGATGTAGATTTAAGACTAATTAGCAATATTGAAGAAGTAGAAAAGCAAGATGCAGATGACTATAATATGGTTATATATCAAGTAGTTCCAAATGATAGCCTATGGAAAATAGCTAAAAAATTCAATAGTACAGTAAAAAGTATAATAGATACTAATGATTTAAGCTCAGATAAAATAATGCCGGGAGATCAACTTTTTATAGAAAAGTATATGGGGTAAAATGGATAAAATATATTCAAGATTTAGGATTCCAAGAATTGTAGGCATTAATAATAAACCAAATAATAAAAGAAAATTCTTGATAATTATTATATTAGTAATCTTAATGGCATATACTACAGCTATTAAGATTATTGATGTTATTAATCCAATGCTAGAAAGCTATGCAAGAATTTCAGCAAGAGCAACGTCAACAACACTTGCAAATGATGCAGTAAATAGTTCTATGCAAGATTATACATATAATGATTTGTGTCAAGTAGAAAAAGATGAGGAAGGAAATATAAAACTTTTAAAATTAAATGTTATAAATGTAAATAAAATATCTACAAATATAGCATTGCAAGTTCAAGAAAAGCTAAATGATAGTTTAAAAAGTACATTTAATATTAGACTTGGAACATTAACAGCAAATAGATTTTTTGCTGGAAAAGGACCAGTAATAGAAATAAAAATGGAAACAGTAGGGGATATACAAACTAATATAAAATCAGAATTTACAAGTGCAGGGATTAATCAAACACTGCATAGAATATATATAGATATTGTGTGTGATATAAATATTTTGACACCTTATAAAGATACTAATGAAAATATAAATATGAAGGTATTGCTAGCAGAAGCGGTTATAGTAGGAAATATTCCAGAAACATATTATGATTTAGATGGACTAAATCCAAGTGATTCGCTAAATATGATAGGATAAAATAAAAAAAATAACAATATGGAGATTTTTCCATCTTGTTATTTTTTTACTCTTTGTTTTTAATATTATTTTGCATTTTTAGCAATTTTGCAAATTTCAGCAAATGCTTTGCTGTCAGTTACAGCTAAATCTGCAAGCATTTTTCTATTAATTGTAACATTAGCTTTTTTAAGACCAGCAATTAATGTACTGTAAGTCATGCCATTTAATCTTGCACCAGCATTAATTCTTGTAATCCATAATTTTCTAAAATCACTTTTTCTATCTTTTCTACCAACGAAAGCATAATTTCCAGATTTCATAACAGCTTGTTTAGCTTGTCTAAATCTATAACCTTTAGCTCCATAGTAGCCTTTAGCTCTTTTTAATATTTTTTTATGTTTTTTTCTTGTAATAACTGCTGTTTTAACTCTTGCCATTATAATTCACCTTCCTTTTTAGTTACCGTATGGTAATAATTTCTTAACATGATTTTTACTTGTATCATCAACATAGGCATTTAAAATGCTTCCGCTTGATTTTTGTCT
>CANQCW010000022.1 GCA_947591055.1 uncultured Clostridia bacterium
AAAAAGTACAAGAAATAGATATTTATTATAGAGGTGTTGGTATAATTTCTTTTCCAGTAAGTATTGATGATATTGAATTAACAATTGAAAAAATATTAAATAGAAAAACAGCTTAATATTAAAATAACTTATTTTATGGGGAGAATGTTTTAGTGTACTTAACTAATGCATTCTCCCATATGAGTTTTGATCTGTGGTACAAAACTCGGGGAATAATGTAATGCATACTAAAAACAAAAATAAAAAAATACCATTCTTTTCTAGAATAGTATTTTTTCTATCTGTTCTATTAGTTCGAACAGATATGTCTTGGTGCAGATACCCGGAATCGAACCGGGACGGATTATTAGTCCGCAGGATTTTAAGTCCTGTGCGTCTACCAGTTCCGCCATATCTGCATATAGACATTAATTATTATAATACTAAATTTAATAATTTGTCAACTACTTTAAAAAATTTTTTAGATTTTTTTTACCCAATAATGAAAAAGTAAATATGACAAAAGGGTATCAATTAAATAAAATACAACATACATTATAATATGAAAACTTTAAAAGTAGGCTGTACCGGCCCAATGGTAGAATTTTTACAAAATATATTGCAAAAATTAGGATATTACAATGGAAAAATTGATGGTATCTATGGAAAAAATACTTATAATGCTGTTTTATTTTTTCAAAGAAATTTTAGATTGATTCCAGATGGAATAGTGGGAAATAATACATGGAATTCACTTAGCCCATATATTAATGGTGCTCTTGGATTTATTGTTCCTACTAATATAAGTTATAGCTCTAGCATATTAGAAATTAACTTAAATTCTTTGAAAAGGTTATATCCGTTTATTGAAATTGGCTCAATAGGAAAAAGTGTATTAGGAAAAAATATTCCTTACATAAAAATAGGTAGGGGAGAAAAAGAAATTTTTTATTCTGCTTCTTATCATGCTAATGAGTGGATTACATCTGTTGTACTTATGAAATTTCTAGAAGATTATTGTTATACTTATAAAAATAATCTTACTATTTTTAATTATTCAGCAAGGCAAATTTTTGAAACAACAACTATTTATATTGTTCCAATGGTAAATCCTGATGGAGTAGATTTGGTAACTGGTGATTTTGCAAAAAATTCAGATATTTATAATTATGCTAAACAAATATCTAATTATTATCCACAAATACCTTTTACTTCAGGCTGGAAAGCGAATATTAGAGGTGTGGATTTAAATCTCCAATTTCCTGCTGGATGGCAAATGGCAAAAAGCATAAAATATTCGCAAGGGTATATAAGACCAGCACCTAGAGATTTTGTTGGATTTGGACCACTTACTGAACCTGAATCTTTAGCAGTATATAATTTTACGCTACAACATAATTTTAGATTAATTTTAGCTTACCACTCACAAGGAAAAACTATATATTGGCAATATCAAAATTACAATCCAAAAGATTCTTTAGAAATAGGAGAACAGTTTAGCTATGTAAGTGGTTACACATTAGAAGAAACTCCTTACAATTCAAGCTTTGCTGGATACAAAGATTGGTTTATCCAAAATTATAACAGGCCTGGATATACAATAGAAGTAGGAGATGGCGAAAATCCACTTCCAATTTCTCAATTTAATGAAATTTATAACGACAACATAGGAATTTTAACTTTAGGTTCAATTTTATAAAGTTAAGCATAATTAAAAAATCTATCTTATATAAGATAGATTTTTATTTATTAATTTTATTTAGTTCTTCAGTTATTTTTTGATTATATTCATATATTCCATTAATTTTTTCATATACTTCACCGAATTTTTACATTTTGTGGAAGATTTATTTCAGAAATTGAATATAATCCACCGTCTCCATTTTCTGATATGCAAACTGAATTCTCATCTGTAATCCATGCTAATTCATTTCCTTTTCTACTGTAATTATCTAAAAAAATTTTTTTCTTTTCAAATAAATTATATTCTTCTAAATCATTATTTTCTTTATTTTTAGTTCTTTTTTCTAATGATTTTTTTAATTCTTTTATAAATTTTTCTACAAAATTGCTATTATTTTTTCCTTCTGGAAATAAGTTTAAGTCCAATAATTTTCCTCCTATTTTTGTAATTTACTTGCTCCTGTTGAATAGTCTATATTAATTCTATCTTGTACATTATATACAAATACATTAAATTGCAATTTGCCATTGTCTTCAATAGAGTAAGCTTCTATATTTACACCGAGTTGCTAATTCATTGTTATCTGCAAAATATGGTGTAACTCTATACATAACATGATTACTTTGATTTTGCTTTAAGTAATCATAAACTTTATCTTCAAATTGTTTCATACCATTTACATTAAAACTTTGAGTTCCTGTCATCAAATTTCTTTCATCTACATCTTTTCCGCCAAGTTTCCATGCTATGATGTGGCATCTATGATACAAATACCCACCTGGAACAATTTTTGTATCATATTTTTTCTGTATAAATCCAGATGGATTGATTGAACTATAATCATCTTTTACTTCATCTTCATTTGCTTTATTAAAACAAGTTTTAATCATTGCTATTCCGCACTTTTCCATCTTGCAAATTTGAATAGTAATCTTCTTCAATATTCATATCTTCTATTGTAAAGTTAGGAATATTGTTATTAATTTGAACATAAATTTCACCGTTATAATCAGGTATGTTACTTATTTCATAAGAAATTTTATTAGATTCTATTATATTTTCAATTTTACTATTTTCTTTATATTCTATACATACTAACAAAAGAAGTATAATAGTAAAGATTATTATTCTAATTTTTTTTAATTTTCTTTTACTCATTTATTTCACCATTATTTTATTATCATAATATTAGAAACTTTTCAATATTATAAATTTATAGTCTATCATCAAAATAGCTACTAATTTCTTCTAAATCAGAGAAATTACATTGTCTAAAGACATCATATGCAACTATTGAAACAGAATTAGCCAAATTTAATGAACGCAATGTTTTTCTCATAGGAATTCTTATAGTTTTATCTATATATTTTACAAGTAAGTCTTCTGGAAGTCCTTTTGTTTCTTTACCAAAAAGTAAGAAAACTTCGTTCATAGAATTATAATCTGGGTCTGAATATATATGTTTTCCTTTTGTAGTAACAAAATACATATTATTTTTTTCTGGTTGATATTTTTCTAAAAATTTGTCTAATGAAACATGTTCTTCAATTTCTAGCTTATCCCAATAATCAAGACCAGCTCTTTTTACTGATTTTTCTGAGATACTAAATCCTAATGGGTAAACTAGATGAAGTTTAGCACCAATTGCAGCACAAGTTCTTGCAATGTTTCCAGTATTTTGAGGTATTTCTGGTTCTACTAATACTATATTTAACTTCATAATATAATTCCTTTCTTAGTGCACAAAAATATAATCTGGATTTTAATTCCAAATTATATTATAATACTTTTTTTATAAAAAATAAATACATTAAATTTTTGTTTTTTTCTCATGTTCATCATATATATCAGTAAATAAGGGAGAGTCAAAGAAATCCACTAAGTCTATGTTAAGACCTAAACATAAATGATATAAAGTAGTTATATTTGTGGTTTTAGCTTTACCAGACATAAAATTAATTATTGTTGTGTAAGGAACATTTGATCTTCTAGATAATTCTTTTAAACTAATATTATTAACACTTGTTAAGTAAATGATTCTTTGTCTAATTGCGATAGAAAGTAACATTTAATTTACTCCTTTTCTGCAGGTATTTTTTCAGTTGAATCGGAAATATTTTTGAATAAATCATCGTCAAAGAAATCTTTTAGAGTTATATTTAAGCCTTCGCAAAGATGCAAAAGTGTAGTTAGAGTTATACTTGAACATTTACCATTTAGAAAACTACTTATAGTAGAATATGGTACACCAGCATTCAAAGTTAATCTATGAATTTTAATCCCTTGACTAGATGCTAAGTCTATTATCCTTTGTTTTACTGCATTTTTTAGCGTCATATATATACCTCATTCTTAAAATTTTATGAAAGTATAACAAAGGTACTTAAAAATCGTTGACGATAAACTATAACAACATGAAAATTAATATATATATTTCCCATAAGAAAAAATTTTAATCTATTATTGAACAAAAATATCTCAAAAAGTTGAAAAAAATATTTTTTTGTTTTAGAATATGGATAAATTATAATAAACCGAAGAAAGGGATTAATTTATGATACAAATTATACTTTTATGTATTGCAACAATAGCGTTATTTGTATATACATTTATACATTTAGTTAAAGAAAATAATGCAAATTATGTTTATGTTTTAGCATTAGAATTTATAGGATTAATTGCTGAGTTCATATCATTACTAACGACTAAAACTCTTAACATTGTACTTATATTATTAATATTAATCATATCCATAATTTTGCCTATTATATATTTTGTATTAGAACATAAAAATATTCACATTGATGAAATAATAAACATTGCAAAAGGAAAAAAGAACGAAGAAAATTTAAAAAAATACCTATTAAAAAATATAGAAAAATATCCTAATAGTTATATTTCACATAAAATGCTTGCTAAATATTATGAAAAAAACAATGAAAAAGACAAAGCAGAAGATGAGTACTTAATTGTAATTGGTATAAATCCTAAAGATTATGAAACTTATTGTGATTTAGCAAAATTATTTCATGAAAACAAAAAAGACGAAGATGCTAAAAGGCTTTTGCAAGATTTACTAAACCAAAAACCTGACTATTATAGTGCAAGTATTTTATTAGGAAATATCTTATATGATAATGAACAATATAAAGAAGCAATATTAATATATAATGAAGCTTTAAGATATTCACCATCAGAATATTATTTATACTATTGTTTAGGTATGACTTATACAATGCTTAATGATTTTCAAAATGCTAAAGAATATTATATGAAAGCAGCTAAAATTAATTCTTTAAAAGATATTTCTAACTTGAATTTAGGACAAATTTATTTGATTTTTAGAGAGTTTGATGAAGCGGAAAAATACTTCTTTGAAGAACTTAATTGTGATGATGAAAAAATACAAGCAAATTCATATTTATATCTAGCTAAAATTAATTTACTAAAAAATAATATTGAAAAAGCAATAATTTATGCAAATACTTCTATAGAGATTTATCCTGAAATTGCAAAAAAAATTGAAAATGATGCTACATTTGGAATCATACTTGGAAAAATAAAAATTAAACCTGCAAAAGAAGTAAAATCAAAATTAAATAATAAAGAAATTTCTATAATAGAACATCTGGGAAAAACGTATAATTTAGTCGAAAATTTGGCTGATAACATGAAAATAGAAAAAATAGAAAAAGAAAGATATTAAGATAAAAAATCATATTATATCGAAAAAAGGATATAATATGATTTATATTTTTGCAATATACAAAAATATACAAAATAATATAAAAAATTATAGAAGATTTTATAAAATAAATCAATTTGACACTAAAATTACAAATATTACATTTGGTTTACAAAGTATAGAAATATATTGACTTTGAAGAAAAAAAATATAAAATGTATATAAATATTGTAAGTGAGAAAAAATAAGATTAACAAATGTAAAAATTGATATAAAAACTATGGTAGAAGAGAGGATAAGATGCAAAGTAGCTTAGGAATTAGTATAACAGATAAACTAATAAGATATGCAAAAGTAAACAAAAATAATGATACTTATAGTGTAGAATCTTATGGTATTAAATTTTATAGCAACTTAAATGAAACTATTGGACAGATAATTTCTGAAACAGATAGCAAAAATGTACCAATATGCAGTGAAGTATCAAATGAAAATTATTATTATTTTAATATCTTTAATTTAACTAATAAATCATATGCTGAAAAAGCTATTAATACAGAGTTTGAATCTTATTGCATAGAAAATCATTTAAATAGAAGTATATACGAAGGAAAATATATTTATACAAAAAGTTTAGATAATGAAGATCAAAGTAGAATTGTTTATATTTATGACAACCAAACAGATATAGCAGAAAAAAATGTATTTTTTGATGGATATAAATTAGAAACTTTAGTCCCAATGGCAACTTCATTACCTAATTTGATTAATGCAGAAAAAAATAAAAATTCTATGATTATTAACATTGAAGAAAAAACAACAGTTACAACAATAATTGACCAATCAATATACAGCGTTAATGTTATAGAAGAAGGTATGAGAGAAATACTAGACAAAATTAATGAAAAAGAAAATTCTTATTCAAAATCTTATGATGTATGCAAAAATACAACAATATACACTATGGAAACAGATTATTCATCTGCTGAAGGTAATGAATATTTAAAATATATTGTACCTACTTTATATAAAATATCAGAAGAAGTACAAAAATTAAAAGATCAATATAAGAAAATAGATAACATATATATAACTGGTATGGGATCTGTAATAAACAATATTGATTTATACTTTAAAGAATATTTTAAAGATTCAAAAGTAGAAATCTTAAAACCATACTTCTTAGAAGGACAAACTAATATTAACATTAAAGATTATATAGAAGTTAATTCAGCAATTGCATTAGCAATGCAAGGATTAGGAAGAGGTATTAAATCTCTTAACTTCTTAGCAAAAGATTGGAAGGAAAACTTAAAAACTTTATTAACATCAGATGTAAGCACTTTAAAAGCAAATAGAAAAAACGGTTCAAGCAAACCAAAGAAAAAAATTCATTTTAATACTGATATGTCTGGCAAATTCGATAAAGTAGAAATGATTTTACTACGAAATATTATATCAGCTATTAGTATTATAATAATTTATTCAATTGCATCTACAGTTTTAACTTCACAAATTAATAAAAAAATTAGTGAAGCAAATGACGTAGAAGATTACACAAGCCAACAACTTTCTTTGGTAAGTAGTGATGATAGCAAGATTTTATCAAGAGCAGCAGATTATAGAACATATGCTACAAACCTTGAAAATTCAGCTTCAACAATGGAACTTAGAAGAAGCAGAAAAAATCAAATTACTACTTTACTTAATAAGTTAGTTTACAATATACCAGATGAAGTAATGTTAACAGAAATAAATAATACTGAAAAAACATCAGATGATGGAACAGTACAACACATTACTATTCATGCTCAGTCTACCAGATATGAACAATTAGCATATTTCAAAGCAAAATTAAAAAATACAAATATTTTATATGATATTGTTTCTACTGAAGGACAAAAAGAAGGCGATACTGTAAAAATTACTATAGAAGGCGATTTAAGACTATATTAGAAATGGAGGAAAACGATGAGAAAAACATTATTAAGTGTTTTGTTAATATTAATTATAGCATTAGCAATTTTACTTATGGTAAATGGCTTAAGTTTAGGTTCATTTCAAATAAATGGTTTTAAAGGCATAAACAATAAAAATGATGAATTAACACAAGCAATTAGTGATGCTAATTCTGAAAATGATAATTATACATCAGCATTATCTAAATTAGAAACTGATGTAGAATCACTAGCAGATGCTAAAAAAAGATATTTAGATTTAATAGCACAAAGTTCTGAAAGTGAGATCAAAGACGCAACACAAACAAAGACATATACGATTGAATATTTGTGGAGCAAAATTGGTAATCATGCAACAAAAGAAGGCGTTACATTGAAAATGGATGTAGTTAGTTCAACATTAGGTGAACAAGAATATAGAAATTTAAACTTTACAGTAGATGGTGAATATTTAGCAATAGTACAATTTATCTATGATTTAGAAAATGATTCAGATTTAGACTTCATTGCAGAAGATTTCGATATGACATCAAAACATGCAACATTTACAGTTAAAGATGTAAAAATACAACAAGAATTAGGAACTGAAACATCAACTGATGATACTAGTGAAGATAGCACAGTTTCTGAATAAAAGAAATTTCTTAATTACTTTTTAAGAAAGGAGAAATGTTAGTTTAAGCTAGCAAAAGAAGAACATGAAAAAATCTATTTTTAAAGAAATATTACTTACTCTTTTAGTAATAGTAGCAGTAGTTTTAGTTTTAGCAGTTATATTTTATCAATATATTCCATCAAATCGTGTTATACCTAGCAAGGTAACTGCTTATCAAGCATCAGAAGAAGTTTCAAAAGAGATAGAACAAGATAGCAATGCAGAATTAGTAGAACAACAAAGAACTTATGAAGTAACAGATGAAGATTTACTAATGTATAAAAAAATAGACAGTTATAGACCTGGAAAAGTAGATCCATTTGCACCAGCAAGTGCAAGTGTATCAGGTGAAGGAAAAAACAACAATAATGAGCAAAACAGTAATCCAGGATCAAATGAAAATCAAGATCAAGAAACAAACAGAAATACAACAGATAATTATTATCATGCATCAGGTATAGGTGGTAGTTCAAAATAATTTATATTTAAGGTTATATTTATTATAATAAATATATATATAACACAAATTTTACTAAGGAGGGAAAGAAAATTATGTTTAAGAAGGAAAAAGGTATAACATTAATCGCTTTAGTTGTTACAATCATTATACTTTTAATATTAGCAGGAGTAACACTTTCATTAGCTTTTTCATCAGAAGGATTATTCGCTAGAGCTAGAAATGCAGCAGATAGATATAGTGATGCTCAAGATAATGAAATTCAAATGGTTAATTCATACAGTGGATTAGCAGAAAACATATTTGATCAATATAATAACTAATTTTAATTAAATATTTAACTATATTGATTATATTCTAAATATGAGGTTACCTAAATTGAATCATTGAATTTTCAATGATTATATGCGATAGCAAAAAAATCGTATTTAGGTAACCTCTATTTAACTTAAAATTTATTCTCAGAAAGGAAATTTTGATGGAAGCAATACTTTATATACTAATATTTATTGCAGGTACAGTTTTTGGAAGTTTCTTAACTTTAGCTACATATAGAATTCCATTACACCAAGACATAATTTATAAACAATCATATTGTCCAAAATGTAATCATAAACTTGGATTTTTTGATATGATACCTGTATTAAGCTACTTTTGCTTAAAAGGAAAATGTAGGTATTGCAAATCTAAAATAAGTTTTAGATATCCACTTATAGAAATAATTTGTGGAATTTCTTTTGTTGTTTTAGCATTAGGAATAGGAATAAATGTACATACAATATTTTCTTTAACAGGGATTGAATTTGCACTTGGAATTTTATATATAGTGTTCTTATTTTTAATTGCAGGAATTGATATAGAACATAGGCAAATAAATAAAGGAGTACTGATATATGGTATATTAATATCTTTACTAAATATTATATATCAATATTTCACACTTAATAAATTTAACATAAATAGAATAATAATTTATTTAATCATTATTGCTATATTAACAATAATAAGCATTTTAAGAATAAAGAAAAAAGCAAAAAAAGACTATGAATTATCTTCTGTTATACTTTGCATTATAATAAATTTCTTTACTCTTGAAATAGGCTCTATTTTAACAATAATTCTTACATTATTGATTATATCAATAAAATTATTAATTAATAAAATTTTAAATAAAGGGAAAAAATATAATAATAAATTACCAATTGCATCATACTTATGTATATCAAATTCAATTGTGTGGATTACTATATTTTTATCACAAATAGGTGGTTAAATGAAAAATAAAAAAGAACAAGGTGCATCTTTAATTGATGTTGTTTCAGCAATGATGATTTTCATAATATCAGCAGGTGTTGTAATTAGTATGTATTATCAGATTTATGTAACAACAGTAAAGACAAAAATACACCAAGTTGCAATAGGTTGCATTACTGATGTATTTGAAAAAATCGACCTAGAAAGTTATGAAAACGTTACAGAAGAAAAAGTAAAAGAATTAATTAAAGAATCTGGCTTAAATGATTATTTTAATGAAGAAAAAAATGATAGTAAAGTAGACTGTACAGTTACAAATTATAAAGACAGTTCAGAAGATACAAAATTAGACTTAGTAAAAAAAATAAATATAACTGTTGAATATACTGTTGCAGGTAAAACTACTAAACTTCCAATTAATAAGATAAAAATAAGAGAGTAGGTTAAAATATGAAAAAAGAAAAAGGAATAACATTAACAGCTTTAGTAATTTATGTATTGATATTTTCAATTGCAATTACTACTCTTGCAAGCTTAAGTAAATATATATTTAATAATTTGGGAAATATCAGTTCAGAACAAATAAGCTCAGAAGAATTTAATAAATTTAATACTTATTTTATAGGAGATGTAAAACAAAGCAAAGTTGCAACTATAAGTGAAGATGAAAATTCAAATGAAGTCGTTATAAAATTAGGCAGTGGAGCTATATATACTTATAAAAAAAGTGAGAAAGCAATATATAAAAATAAAGAAAAAATTGCAAGAAATATCGTAGGATTTACAGCAAAAGCAGAAGTAGATGAAACATCTAAAAAAAATATAATAGACGTTACAATAAAAACTGGTAATAATGAAGAAAAACCGATTTTCAGTAAAACAATAAAATATGTTTTAAGATATTGGTAATTATATGAAAGGAGAAAGCTATGCCACAAAATAGACAAGCCCTAGGAATTGAATTAGTTAGAAGAGGTATTGTAACCCAAGAGGATATATCAAAAGCTATAGAATATCAAAATAATAATCCAAAAGATAAAATAGGTGATATTTTATATGACTTAAAATTAACAGATCCAAGAAAGCTTTTGCAAGCAATGGGTGAAATACTAGAAGAAAAAACTATATATTTAACACCTAGCGATATAAAAATAAAAGTAACAAATTATATGTCTATAGATACTATAAAAGAAGATTTAGCAATACCATTTGAAATAGATAATGGTGTTATTAAAGTATGCTTCGCAAATACTAGTAACAGAAGTCAAATCGAAGCTGTTAGATTATTAATGCTTAATAAAGGATTAGTAATGGAAAGCTATATTACTTTTAGAGCTTTAATTGAAGAAGCTATAAAAGAATTAGATAGAGTATCAACTGATAGTATAGATACTGATGCAAATGGATCAAGTATTGTAGATAACATAATAAAAACAGCTATGAAACAAAGAGCATCAGATATACACATAGAGCCATTAGAGGATTATATTAGAGTAAGATATAGAATTGACGGTATACTTTTTGATGTGGCACATATAGATAAAGAAAAACAAACTCAAATAGTAGGTAGATTAAAATCTATATCAAATATGCACCAAGAAAAACAAGAACCACAAGATGGTAGAATTATAATATATCCAGATTATAATATTCGTTCATCATCTCAAAAAAATATATATGGAGAAAAATTTGTTTTAAGACTTTTAAAGAAAAATACAACAATAAAAAGCTTATTTGAATTAGGATATACAGATGATCCAGATTTAATAAAAGCAGCTTTTGATAAAAGAAATAGTATTACAGTAATAGCTGCCCCTACTGGTGAAGGAAAAACAACAACATTGTATAGTGTAATAAATTTCTTAGATAGACCAGAAGTAAATATTACCACAATTGAGGACCCAGTAGAAATAAGAATACCAGGACTAAATCAAATAGAAATTGATCCAAAAACAACATTTGCAGGATCACTAAGAACAGTTTTAAGACAAGATCCAAACATTATACTTGTTGGAGAAATAAGAGATCAAGAAACAGCAGAAATAGCAATGCAAGCAGGACAAACAGGACACTATGTTTTAACAACAATACACACATTAAACGCAGTAGAAGTTATATCAAGATTAAGAAAAATGAATATATCAAACTATGATATTTCAAGTACACTTGCAACATCTATTTCACAAAGATTAGTTAGAAAGCTTTGCCCAAAATGTAGAAAGGAAAGACCTTTTACAGAAGAAGAAAAGCAAATCATAAATAAAATAGGTGAAAAATACAATGTTAATTTTGATGTAGAAAATCATGTAACTTATGATCCAGTAGGATGTGATCAATGTAATAATAGTGGTTACTTTGATAGAATAGCAATGTTTGAAACATTAATAATTACAGATGATATAAAAGAATTAATAGTAAATAATGCTTCTACAATACAAATAAGAGATGAGGCTTTAAAAGAAGGATATAAACCTCTAGTAGTTGATGGAATTAATAAAGTAGTTAATGGAGTCACTACACTAGAAGAAATAAATAACCAATTATTATTTTACTAAAAAATGAAAGGAAATGATTATGGACGTAAATGGAATTTTAAAAAAAGCAGAGCAACAAATGGCATCTGACGCACACTTTATTAGTGGGCTAAAGCCAATACTTAGAGTAAATAGAGAACTTATTACTTTAGAAGAATATGATGTAATCTCTAAAGATGATATGTGGGAAGTATATGATTATTTCCTAAAAGGTAATGTTGAAAAAGATAAATTATTCAAAGAGAAAAAAGTATTGGACTGTTCTGAAGAATTTGAAGATATCCGTTTAAGAATTAACATTTCATATTCTGATGGAACACCAGTAATAACAACTAGATTAATAAGAAATGAATTACCAAAATATGAAGACTTAGGTGTACCTGATATAGTTAGAAGGATGACAGGTCAAACACAAGGATTAATATTAGTTACAGGAAAAACAAACTCTGGTAAATCAACAACATTAAATGCATTAATAAATTATATAAATGAAAATGAAAATAAAAAAATATTAACATTGGAAAGCCCAGTAGAATATAAACATACTTCAAAAAGATCAATAATTGTTCAAAAAGAAGTTTCTATAGGATCAGATATGCCATCATATAGTATAGGAACTAAAAACTCTTTAAGAGAAGACTGTGATATTCTAGTAATAGGAGAGATAAGAGATAAAGAAACTCTTGATGCAGCAATAGAAACAGCAGAATCAGGACATTTAGTATTAGGAACACTTCATACAAAATCATGTGCAGAAACTATAGATAGGATGATAAATTTCTACGAAGTTAGAGATCAATCAACAATAAAATATTTAATAGCATCATTATTAAAACTTGTTATTTCTCAAAGATTAATAAGAAATAAAAGAGGAACATTAACACTTATTCCAGAAGTTATGGTTGTAGATAATGTAATAGCAGGTATAATAAGAAAAGAAAAATTAAGCGTTTCTGAAATTGAAGATGCAATACAAAGTACATCAGGAAATGGAAGTATAGGATTAATAAATTCACTTGCACAACTATATGTAGATGATGTAATAACACTAGAACAAGCTAAAGCACAAATTGAAGAAAAAAATATAGAAATACTAAATAGAACAATAATGCAATTGAAAATGAAAAGAGATGAAAAAGGTAGTATACTTTAAAAAATAAAAGTAGAAATATAAGCAAATTATTAATATTTAAAATTTGTTAATTTTAAATGTTAAGAAAGGGGAAATGCAAATGCCAGAATATATATATAGAGCAGTTGATGATAATGGTATTATAGTTCGAAGCAGAATAACTGAAAAAAGTAAGCAAAACTTAGTAAAAAGATTGAAAGCAAATGGTATGACACCAATAGATATAGTACAAACAAGTTTTGGAAAATATCAAAGAAGCAGTAAATCAGGACTTTCAAACATAGAAGAATTAATGAAAGTTGCAAATGATAATGATGTATACAAAAAAACACAAACAAGAAAGTTCAGTACAAGAGAAAGAGTAAGTATGGCATTATCACTTCAGCAAAAAGTAACTAATAGGGACTTAGTAATATTTACACAAAGTTTTTACTTACTAAAAAGAGCTGGATTCAATAATGTTCATGCTTTAGCAACATTAATACAATCAACAGAAAACTCTACTTTAAGAGGAATATTAGAAGATATACAAGCAGGAGTTGAAGGTGGAGATTATATGTATACAACAATGGAATATTATTCAGATATATTCCCAGTAATATATATAAATCTTGTAAAAGTTGGAGAACTATCAGGATCTTTGGAAGAATCATTAAAACAAGCGGTTGACTATTTAGACTCATCTGCAGCATTAACTAAAAAAATAAAAGGAATCTTAATACCAAATATATTGCAATTTGTTCTATTATTTGCAATATTAATGATAGGAAGTATTTATATAATACCAATAATACAAGACGTATTTGAAGAAGTAGGTTCAACAGATCAATTGCCAGCATATACACTAGCATTTTCAGCATTTTTAACTCAAGTACAAAGATTTTGGTTTGTACCAGTTGGAATAATAGGATTAATTGCATTAGCATTATATACTTATACAAGATCACCAAAAGGAAAATACAATTGGGATTATTTTAAATATAAAGCACCGATTTTTGGAAAATTAATATTTGCAATAGACTTTTCAAGATTAAGTAAAGCAATGGTTTTAAACTTAAAAAATGGTATGAGAATACAAGAATCTCTAGAAGTTAGTAAAAATGTTGTAAAAAATTATGTAATGCTATCAATAATTGAAACATCAATAAATAACATAATAGTCGGTGAATCATGGGTAAAACCATTTGAAGACTCAGGACTTCCAAGCCCAATGGTTACAGAAATGTTAAAAATAGGTATGCAAACAGACTTAACAACAATGACAGAAAAATTGGTTGAATACATGGATATGGATATAGATAATATATTACAAAGAATAGTAAAAGTTTTACCACAAGTTATGTATAGTATAATAGGAATAATGCTTATATTCATCACAATAGTTGTACTTGTACCTTGTATATCAGTTTATATGGGAAATTTCTTATTCTCAGCAGCTGGATTCTAAAGAATAAAAAAAGGGTAGGAGAAATACTAATGAAAATAGGAATTGATATAGGAGGAAGCCATATAGCATCAGGAGTAGTAGATGAATATGGACAATTAATTCAAAAAGAAACAAAAGATATATCAACGATAAATATAGAAAATGAAGAAAAAGCAAAAAAAATAATAATAGAGATAATAAGTTCACAAATAGAAACATTGCTAAAAAAACTAGACTATGAAATTTGTGATATATCAAAAATAGGAATAGCAGCACCAGGAAATCCTACAAAAGAGGCAATTAGAAATTTAGTCAATTTAAAAATAAAATATTTCGAAATAGGAAAAATCTTAGAAGAAAAATATGATGCAAAAGTAAATATAAAAAATGATGGAAAATGTTCTGGATTAGCAGAAAAAAAATATGGAAACTTAAAAAAATATAAAGACTGTATTTTTCTATGTATTGGAACAGGAGTTGGAAGTGCAGTATTTATGGACAACGATTTGCTAGAACCGGAATTAAACGCAGGATTTGAATTTGGACATATGATAATAGATAAAAATGGCCCAAAATGTAATTGTGGAAATAATGGATGCTTTGAAACTTATGCATCAATGAAAAGATTTAAAAAAGAAATAATAAGTAAATTTAAACTAGATAGTGATGTAGCATCAGAAGATGTGCAAAAATATGTCAGACAAAATATAGACAAGAAGGAAGTAAAAATATTTGTAGACAATTATATAAACAATTTAGCAATAGGAGTATCAAATATAATAAATATATTTGAACCAGAAGCAATATGCTTTGGAGGAAGTTTTGCGTACTATAGTGATATATTTTTACCAAAATTAAAACAACAATTGGAACAATATGTATTTAATAAAGAAGTAAAATGCGATTTATTAAGCACAAAATTTAAAAATGATGGCGGAATAATAGGTGCATCAATAATATAATTGTTGCCGAAAAGCTGCAGTATCAACAATCTCATTTTCGCATTAAAGACTATATGAGTTACAATAAAATAAAGCTCAAATATATATTTTGAGCTTTATTTTATTTAGTTTTAATTTCTATTTTAATGTATTAGTCTTCAGATTCTTTTTCTTTATGACTTTGATTTTCAGGAATAACAATCTCTCCATTTTTCTTAGTAGTATTTTCATGAACTTCAAAAGTTAAATTATCTTTAACATCAGAAAAAACTATATCTTTAGAATTTCCTTTAACAATTTTAATTTTTTTATCAACGTTATCATTTCTTTCTTCCATAAAATGAAGTACCTTCCTTCCGTTTATATATTATTAATATATAACTTTTTAAACTAATTAAATATTATCATAAATATATTTATAATTCAATAAAAAGATAAAATTATAAACAAAAAAATAAAAATTGGTATATCTAAAAAAATTAAATTTTATTTAATGTAAAACCTTAATAAAAATTTAATTTGCTTAAAATATAGCATAATATAAGGGTTAATTCAATAAAATGAAGATTAAATATTTATTACAAATTAGTAAAAAATAAAAAGCAAAAATCTTATAAAAAGCTTGTGCAAAGCCAATTATAAGATTTTTTATTTTTTTATTAAGGTTTTACATTAATAAAAATAACATAATATAAAACGGAGGAAAAAGTATGAAAAAGAGTGAAATTAGGATGATTGTAATAATCTTGATAGTAGGATTAATTGTAATAGGAGTAATGTTAGCAACAAGAGGAACAAATAAAAAAGGAGAAGAAACAACGGACACAGAAGAAAGTTATACAGAAGTATTAGAAGATGGAACAAGAATAAATACAAGTGAAAAAACAAAGAAAACAAAAACAGTAGAAGGAATAGAAATAAGTAATTTGCAAATAACAGAAAAAGATAATGTAACAATAATGTTAGGAACAATAACAAATAAGAGTACAGAAACAAAAGAAGATATAACATTAAAAATAAAAATATTAGATAGAAATGGAAAAGAGATAACAACAGTAGAAAATTATATAGGAAAGTTAGAAGTAGGGAAAAGTACACAATTAAATACAAGTACAACATATGATTATGCAGATATGTATGATTATGAAGTAACAATTGAAAAATAAATAAAATCAAAGGAGAAAAGGTAAATGAGAAGTAAAGAAAAAGGAATAACGTTAATAGCGTTAGTAATAACAGTAATATTGTTATTAATATTAGCAGGAGTAACAATAAGATGGGTAACAACAGGAGATTCAATATTTAAATATGCAGA
>CANQCW010000023.1 GCA_947591055.1 uncultured Clostridia bacterium
CTCAGAATATAATTAAATAAAGCAAAATGGAAGGCAAATAGGGAGGAGTTTATGATTTCAGAAGAATATTCAAAAAATCAGTTAAAAAATGATACAATCCAAAATTTAATTTTAGAAAATAGAAAAAAGCTTTCAATTTCAGGAGTATTAGATGTTTTAAGCTTTGATGATCAAATAGTAATATTAGAAACAGAGCTTGGGATGCTTACAGTAAAAGGGGAAGACTTGAGAATAAATAAATTAAGTATAGATACTACAGAAGTTGTCATAGAAGGAACTATAAATAACTTGAACTATAGCGAAAAACAAGATAAGAAAACAGCTGGTAGTTTTATTGGAAAAATATTTAAATAATTTCTAAATAAGACTATACAAGGAGAGTTTAATGATTAATAATCAATTAACACAGTTTTTCTTATATGTAGTTTCTGGCATGGCAATAAGTATATTTTTTGATATATTTAGAGTTCTGAGAAAATCTATTAAAACTCCTAATATTGTAACATATATTGAAGATACAATTTTTTGGATAGTAGTTGGAATCTTTTTAATTTGGGAAATATTTACTATAAGTTATGGAGAATTAAGAGGCTATATATTTATTGGCATAATATTAGGAGTAATTCTGTATTTGGTAACTATAAGTAAATATTTTATTAATGTAAATGTAAGAATATTAAATTTTTTCAAAAAAATAATCTTGAAAATTAAAAATGTAGTAGTAAATATCTCAAGACATGTGTTAAAATTTGTAAAACCAATAATGATTTTGATAAGAAAACCTGTATGTTTTTTATTTGTAAATTTTAGAAAACTATCAAAATTTAAAGAAATTGAGAAAATAAGAAAAGAAAATAAATCAGTAAAATCCAAAAAACAAAAGTTAACTAAAAAGAAACAAAAAAATAAAACACATAACTAATTAAAATATGTAAAAAAAGAAGGATTTTGTATTTTTATGTAGAAAAATATATTAGGAAAAGTTTTTTTATTATGTTATTTTTTAGGAGTTGAAATGAAAATCAATATTACTCGTATCTTTTTTGTTTTATTTGCAATATATGTAGTATATACATTTGTTTCTCAGCAGAAATTATTAAATGCTTATGCAAAAGAAGATAAAGATTATAGAAATCAAATAGAACAAGCTAATGAAATGAAGGAAGAATTGTCAGAAACATTGCAAAGCTTGAATTCTACAGAATATATAGAGCAAATAGCTAGAGATAAATTGGATATGTATTTACCTAATGAAAAGGTTTATATAGATATAACTCAATAAGATTAGTAGTATAAAATTTTTATGCTACTTTTTTTATTGCAATCAAATAAGATTACTATTATTTTCCAAAAGTGTTGACAAAATTTTACCTGTTTGATAGAATAATGATGTATTAAATATTAATTCTTTAAAATTAAATCTTTTATTTATTCCCATATATTAAAAGTTAATATGTTAAATATAAAATGAAAGGATGTATTATATGAATTACGAAGATTATACTTTAGTTGAATTAAGACAATTAGCTAAAGAAAAAGGGAAAAAAAATGTCTCAAAATTAAAGAGGGAAGAGCTATATAAGATTTTAGAATCTAAAAATGATAATGTTCTAGAAGAAAATTTATCAGAAAATGAAATAGAAGTTCAAGAATCGAAACAAGATTCATCAAATGAAGAAGATGCAATAGAAACAAGGATGGAAGAAGGATATACTTTAACATCAAATGATAGAATTGCAGAAGGAATATTAGAGATTTTACCAGATGGATATGGTTTTTTAAGAGGAGAAAATTATTTATCAACTCCAAAAGATATATATATTTCTCCAGTACAAATAAGAAGATTTAAGCTAGATAATGGAGATAAAATAAAAGGAATTGCTAGAAATCCAAAAGAAGGAGAAAAATTTCCAGCACTTATTTATGTAGGAGAAGTAAATGGAGAAGCGCCAGAAATTGCATATAGACGTAGAAAATTTGATGATTTGACACCAATATATCCAAATGAAAAAATAAAAATGGAAACAACATCAAATGAATATGCAATGAGAATTATAGATTTAATATGTCCAATAGGAAAAGGACAAAGAGGGATGATAGTTGCTCAACCAAAAGTTGGAAAAACAACATTATTGAAAAAGATTGCAAATAGTATATCAACTAATAATCCTGAAATTGAATTAATCGTATTGCTAATAGATGAAAGACCAGAAGAAGTAACAGACATGAGAAGATCAATAAAAGGAGAAGTAATATATTCTACATTTGATGAATTACCAGAGCATCATGTAAAAGTTGCAGAAATGGTATTAGAAAGAGCAAAAAGATTAATTGAGCATAATAAAGATGTAGTTATCTTATTAGATAGTATAACAAGACTTGCAAGAGCATACAACTTGACAATACCAGCATCTGGAAGAACTTTATCAGGAGGTTTAGATCCAGCAGCACTACATAAACCAAAAAAATTCTTTGGAGCAGCAAGAAATATAGAAAATGGGGGATCACTTACAATATTATCAACAGCATTAGTAGAAACAGGAAGTAGGATGGATGATGTAATATTTGAAGAATTCAAAGGAACAGGAAATATGGAAGTAGTACTTGATAGAAGCTTGTCAGAGAAAAGAATATTCCCAGCAATAGATATAAATAAATCAGGAACAAGAAGAGAGGACTTACTACTATCAAAAGAAGAATTAGAAACAGTTTATGCATTAAGAAAAGCAATGTCATCAAAACCACAAGTAGAAATTACTGAAGATTTGATAAATCAAATGATTTTGACAAAAGATAATAAAGAATTAATTAAAAAATTAAGTGATAAGTTGAAGAAAATATAATTTTAAATATAAGAAGAGAAAGAAGTGATTATGATAAAATTAAATATATAATCATTTCTTTTTTATTGACAATGAAATTTTAATGTAGTATAAGATAGTTACATACGATAGTAAATTATAATATATTATTAACATAAAGTTGCGTGAAATCAAAGTTTCGTGCAAATAGAGATATAAATAAAACCACATATTCTTAAATTACGGCTGTCCCTTGATATTAGCTACTTTCAGCTAATTCTATCTATATATTTAGACAACAAATTATATTACTTTATTATTAAAATGTCTTATATTTGATCCTAAAGCTTCGTTATTTTAAGCTTATTATAAGTTTTTCTTAATCTGATATATAATTTTATTTTTATATGTTAAATTTTAATTTTATATATTTGTATTGTAAAAATTTTCTTAAAAATCTGTAAATGCTTATATTTCAGTATTTTGCTTAAATTTATAGACAACAAACTATATGTCTTTTTTATAAAAACGCCTTAAAATCGATCCTCGTGCGTCATTTTTTTGGCGATTTTTCAGAATTATTTATATAACAATATAAACATCAATAATATCAACATTTTTATTAAAAATTATTGTTTTATAATATAATTAAGTTTTAATTGTAAAATTGTTTAAATGAATAACTTTTTTGTTTAAATTATAAAAATGCCTTAAATTTGATTTAGAAAAATTACATTTAAATCAATAAAAATTTTAATTACAACAAATGTTTGGTTTTAAATTTTACGTTCGTAATATAAATTTTAAAAATCTTAATTTTAAATTGTATATTTTATGTTATAAAAAATTTTAGGAAATATTTTTGTAGAATTTTAAGATTAAGTTTTAAAATCTTATTTATTTTTTTATAGGAATTTTTCGAAATTGCCCCCTCTTTCCTACTTTAGTAATTTTTAAATAAAAATAGTTTATAGTCTTAAAGTTTTTTATCTTTCAAATATTTCATCATTTTTTTGAAAATCTTTAATTATTTCATCTTTAAACACATAATATACCTCTATAGGAAATGTTTCTATCTTTTCTAGGTAATTTTTTATATCGTTTGCAAATATTTGATTGTTAATTTGAGTTATTGGTTCAGCATGTTGCATTAAATAATATCCCTGTTTATTTATTAAAGAATTTAATGTTCCATCAATAACATATTCTTCACCTTTTATTGTTGTTTCAACCCAGCTATGTAGAAATTTTGATTTATCAGTATATCCATAAATATAACCTGTTACAATATTATTGCTTATTCCTAAATTTAATGAAATTATATGTGCCATATCATAACATTGTCCATGTCTTTCATCTGTTTCTATAAAAGGTAATTTTTCTTTGCATTTTGGTGCAATAGATGAAAATTGAATTGCACGAATAGTACCTTCAGTTGTTTCTATAGAAAGTTCAGGCAAATTAAAATTATTATTTTTACTTATATCTATTTTCTTTATATAATCTTTTAAATTTAATAATTCATTTATAAATTTTTCTTTTTCTTCATTAGATGTTTTATTTTTAGTCCATTCACTAATTCTATATTTTATTTGATAATTATCCATATCAAGAGTAGTTGCTCCTATGCTTTTTAAATAATTAATTGCTTCTAATAAACCATCTTTATTAAAAATTCTTGAAAACTCTTCATCTATTTCTTGACTTCTATGAAATCTTTCATTAAATAATTCATTATAACTTTTCATATAACAAGCTCCATATCAATTTATTATATTTTATTTTCTATTAAAACATATTATAATATTCTCCATTATTTTAACCTCAACCAATTAGTACAAAATATGTGAATTGTCAATAATTGTTATAAAATGTTTTCAAGCCCATTGAAAATTATATTGATTTCTTTCAAAAGGAATTTTTATTATATCTCCATTTGCATTTTCAATTCTTAATATGTATTTTCCTTCTTCTAATTCATCTTCTAATTCAAAATAATTAGCATTATCAATAGTTATTTTATATCTTTTTTCATCTATATATTTTTGGTAAGAAATTTCTGATGATTTATAGTGTTTTACAATTATTTTTTGATTATTCTCCTCTTTTTTAACTATTTTTATTTCAATATCACTTGAAAAAAAGTTTTTAATAGGATAGTTTTCATTAGTTTCATATACAATAAAAGATAAATTTTTTCCATTAGAAAGAGATAATTGTGTTATATAGTGATTATAACTCAAATCATCCTCTGTCATATGATTATCACTATTATCTTCTATGGCTTTAATTAATTTAATATTATCTATTATTTTAGGATGAGAACTAGAGTCAATATTAACATCATTTTCTACTTTATATATAGCATTTATTGTATCACCAATATTTAGATTAGATACACTAATCTTTTTTCCGTTAATATCTTTAACTTTTGGCTTATCATTTATAACATTTAAAATGTATTCTAGTTCAGTTGTATCAACAGAACTTTTTAGAGTGATTCTATCATTATTTTTATAAACAATAATTCCTGTTACAGAATGTATTTTTGATAAATTTTCATATATTACATACATTAAAGCACATAAAACTACTAATACAAGTAAGACTATTAGTATAATTTTTAATTTCTTTTTCATATCGTTCTCCTTAACAACTTACTTATTGTATATTATTTCCAATTGCTTATTAACTTGTTTTCAATATGCATATTCCCATAACCAATTCCGATTTTTCTATCTTTTTTCTTATCTCCATGACAATCTGTTCCTCCTGACATTAAAAGATTATTTTTGGCACAATATTTTTTTAGTGTCAAACTTTGTTCTTCTGTAAATATAGAATGTTCGACTTCAACTCCATCTATTATCTTATCATTCTTTAGTATATTTAAAAATTCAATTGGTTTTTCTAAGTTATATTTATATAAGTGTGCTATGAATAATTTACCTCCTGCTTCTTTTACTGCTTCAGTCACTAACTCTGCACTTGGATAATGAATACTAAAATCTACAAATGCAGGAAATTTTTTATTTGTTATACAAGAATTAAAGAATACATCTACATTATTCCAGTCGTTCTCTTTGAAAAACTTTTTATTTTCTGGATGTTTTTTTATTTCTTTAAAAATAATATCCACAGGCCACCCTTTTTCACTTTTATATTTTATAATATCAAGTTTTATATTATTTTCTTTACAACTTTTAATCATATAATCAAATTCTTTTTGCAAATTCGGTTTATTATTTTCATAATTTTTTTGAATCCAAATATCTAATTTTTTGTAATCAAAATCATAGGCTAACATATGAAACGAAACACCATTATATACAGTAGTAAATTCTACTCCTGTAATTATTTTACCACTATATATTTTTTTATAATCAATGTTTTCTAACTCTTTATATGCTTTTATTGTATTATGATCTGTAATAGATAATACATTTATTTTTTTTATTTCTGCTTCTTTTAGTAATCTACTTAAATTCCATGTTCCATCTGAATAATTTGTGTGTGTATGTAAATCAATCATTTCTATTTTCTCCATTTTTTTATTTATCTATTTCTCTGTCTTCAATAATAGCATTAAATTTATCAAAATTTAAATAAGCATTCTCATTGATTTAAGTAAGATGTAGCATTTATTTCATTTTTTAACCTCAATTATATATAAAATATCATTATTTTTATACATTTTCAATCAATATGTATAAAAAAACAAAAAAATTATACATATTTTAAAGATATAATATTACATTTATGAATATAAAAAAAACGAGTATTAACTTTTTTTACAAGCTAATACTTTATTGTTTTAGAAAATAATTAATTCTTTTTATTTAAAACTATTATCCCAATTACAGATATAAGTGCCATACCTACAATATATTGTATAATGTTTTGACTTCCTGTTTTAGGTGTAACATCTTTAACAGGTTCATCTGTTGGAGCAGGCTGAGTCGTAGGTTCAGTTGATGGTTGTGTATCTTCTGATATTCTTGATGGTAAAGTAGCATATACATCTATTCCTTCTTCTACTCTAATATTACAAAACCATAAATATCTAACACTGACATCAGAAGGATTTTCATCTTTAAGCTCTTTAAAATCTGGTCCTTCAATTGAATCAAAATCCATTTCTCCAGTTGTTCCAATTAGTGTTTCATAATTAAATACACTAACTTTAATTTTTACTCCATCCTCTTCTTTATTAATTTCCCATCTAAAAGTATAAATACCTGTTTCGCCAATTACTGCAATATAATTTGATCTTCCACTTGCTGTTACATAAGCAACGTCTCCACTTTTTTGAATAGTTACAACTTCTTCATTAGCATAATCATTTGTTTCGCCTTCTTTTAAATTTACTGCTAATGAAACTTGAAATAATTCATTATCTTGCATTTTTTCTAAATCAACTTTTACATGAGTTTCTTCATTAATACCTTCTTGAAGTGTTGCAGTACTAGATTTACTATATGGTCCCTCTAGCATTCCATCTCCGTCATCTGTTCCACCTTTCATTCTTGTAACATTATCATTTATTTTTTCCTTTGTTCCAAAACCATTGCCAGCTATAAAGCTATCATAATTATATACTGTTGCATAAGAGTTTACAGTTAATATAAATATTAACAATGTTAAGCATAATATTAGTTTTATTGATATTTTCATTATTTTTATCTCCCTTCACATTTTTTATTAAATATCGGAAAATATTATATATATTATTATAATTTTTTTTATGATTTTTATTATAATTTTTTTAGTAATTATTGGCATGTTATTTTATACCATAATTTTTTTGAATTGCAAAATTTATTATATCAATAAAAGTCAGTTGCAAAAAATTCCATTTTATGTTATAATTTATTTAATATTGAAGTAGTTTTTAGTTACCAACAAAAAATAAATATTTTAGGAGGGTACACACCATGGATGCAAAAAGATTTGAAAACTACCAACAACGGATTTTAAATGCTATAAGCAACCCAAACAAGCAAAGCAATGATCCTTTTACAAAATTATCTAATATTTTAGATAATCTCAAAATTTTTGTAGAAGAAAAGAACTTTTCACAGAATGCTTTTAAACAGGAGGTAAATAGACAATTTGCATCTATTGATTCTTCTGATGAAACTGCTCAACATTTTCAAAAACAATTAAATACATTCTGTTCAAGCAAAAGTGAAACATTGCAAACAATTTCTGACTTATATAATATGGTAAAACCACTTTCTCAGCAAGTTGCCTCTTGGTCATCGGTTGCCAATATTACTAAGCAATGTATGGCAGAAATTCAAGGAAGCATTTATAATTCAAAGTAAAATTATAGGCCTATCCGTAGTTCGGTAGGCCTATTTACTTTTTTATATTTTATTTTCTAAATTTATTAATTTATTCAGCAATACCATAGTTCCAAATATTTAAATGTCCTTTTGCAGGAATTGGTTCTTCAAGAACTTCTACATCTTCTAAAATCCAAGCATATCTTCCCAAACTATATTCTCCACATAAGAATTCTTGCTTGTCGTTTTTGATTTTGTCTAGAAACTCCTGATCCATATATACACAATCTACCAACTTGCATTTGCATATAATGTTACCATATCCCATAGAAACATTGGGAATTAACTTAAGTAATTCACTTGTGTGTATATCACTTTTTTTGATTTTTTTATTACTTGCATGTATATATAATTCACCTCTATAAGATGTTTTCCAACTTCTTGTTTCGATGACCTTTTTCCCTTCTTTAATCAGAGTTGCCCATGGTTCGATGATACTTAACACCTTCATAGTTTTGACACCTTTCTAACTGATATGCATTTTTTTTAATTGTTTACTTATCTTATTGTAACATTTCGAATCTAAAAATTTATTAACAGTATGTTTTTCAATAAATTGTCTTATTAAATCTATTAAAGCACCAGCAAAAAATATTATCAATGCTGAATAAATAATATATATAATAGAAAATCTACTATTCAATGCTTTTTTTGTTCTAAATATTACCTTCCAAATATAATTGGCTAACGGACCATCATGTAACAGATAAATTCCAAATGTTGTAGAAGCAAGCATATTAATTATTTTACTATATGGAATTTTAATATTAATAAAAATTTCAAATATTGAAATACTTAATATCAACATTGGTATACTATTAGGTTGCCAAAAGTAAGCTGGTTCCAATCTTATTATTTTTCCAAATTTATAAATAAAAAATATTGATAATATCATAAATGCAAATGTTATTATTGCTATTATTAGTGATTTACTTTTTAAATTTTTTATATTGTATAATCTAATATAACTTCCTATTAAATACATAACTATCATCCATATAAATCTATTATAAAATAGAAATGTCTCTGTATTACTATTAATTATTCCAAATGTAGTTGGTATAACTGACCACAAAAAAATTACAGTCATAAGTAACTTTAAAAAAGTTTCTTTTTCAATACTATGTATAAATTTATTTATATATGGACTTAAAATATATAACAAAACGTATGCTGTTGCAAACCAATATCTATTTAAAATTACTGCAAAAAATAACTGGTAATAGTCCATAAATGTAGTTAATGTTGTATGATTTAATTTTCCTTCTATCACAACAGAAACTACATAATAAAAATTTATTTCTATTATTAATTTTATTAATTTTTTCATAGAGAACTTACTATTTATTAAGAAGTATCCTGATATCAATATAAATAAATTTACACCTAATTCTCCAAAAAAGTAAAACATTTTTACTATAAATGAATTATAATTTAATGTTTCAAAACTATATCCACTCTTATATACATAATGAAAACTTATTATTAATAATATTGATATAATTCTAAGTAGTTCTATATTTGATTGTCTATTTTTATTTTCTTTAAGCAAATCCCCGTGTGTGTGTGTGTGTGTACAGCCTCAACGCTTTCAGCTATTTCATTTTTTTCTATGTCAAATTTCATTTTTTATCTCCACTTGTATTATAAAACTAATTACATATTTATTATATTTTAAATTTGCTCTAATTACTTTTATTTAGCAATACCTTTATTCTGCTGAATTAAATTTTATATTTTTTGATGTTTCTAATGTTCCTGCCAATGTAATTGCTCCAAATCCATATTTATTTTTTATTTCATCTACTGTTTGATCCAGCTTTTCAGTAGTATTTGTTTTTTCACACGAAAATATAGAGATTTGCTCATCTTCTTTATTTATTAAATTGTCTACTTTTATTCCTATTAATCTAATAGGTGTCCCATTTTTATACATTTCATTTAAAATCTCTTTTGCAATTTTATATATTTCTTGAGTACTTGATGTACTACTTAAAAGTTTTTTCTGATGTGAATAATTTTTAAATTCATTTGTCCTCAACTGCAAATTTACTGTATTTGCTAATAAATTATATTTTCTTAATTTAAATGCTACATGTTCGGTTAATGTCAATAATATAGGTTCTAACTTATCAATACTTGTTATATCTTCTGGAAACGTTGTTGAGTGCCCTATACTTTTTGGTAGTTCTTGTATGTATTTTACTTCTGAATTATCTATACCATTTGCATATTCCCATATTAGACTACCATGTTTTCCGAATTTTTTTATAATTTCATATTTATCATATTTTGCTAAATCGCCAATTGTATTTATTCCGATTTTATTTAATTTTGGTACTGTTTTTTTACCTAACATAAATAGTTCAGAAACCGGCAAATTCCACATTTTTGTTTCTATTTCATCTTCAAATAATGTATGAACTTTATCTGGTTTTTCAAAATCTGATGCCATTTTAGCTAGTAATTTATTATGTGCAACTCCAACATTTACAGTAAATCCAAGTTCTTTTCTTGCTCTTTCATTTATTTCTTTTCCTATTTCTAATAATGTACGATTTTTCAAATATTTAGTCATATCTAAAAAGCACTCATCAATAGAAAATCTTTCAATAATATCAGTATATTCATTTAACAAGTTATATAACTTATTTGAATATTCTTTATATTTACAATATTCTAAGCCTTTATATATTTTAATCCATGGACATTTATTTTTTGCACTATAAATAGTTTCTGCTGTAACGATTCCATATTCTTTTGCCTTCATACTTTTAGCAATAACTATCCCTCGCCTATTTTCTTCATCTCCACCTATAATACATGGTTCTGTTCTAATATCAATATTACTACCATTTTTTAGCATTTCAACTGCAGTCCAACTTAAAAATGCATTATTTACATCTACATGCAAAATTTGTTTGTTCATAATTATTTATTTTCCTTATTTTCTTGTATATAATTAACTATAAATTCAGTTCCATTATCACAATTTGTATTTAATACATTTTTTAAACATTGTTTTAGCTCTTGACCATTTATAAAATTATACAGTTTATTATATATTTTTCTAGGATTCTCACATTTAAATCCATATTTATTTTTTAAAACATATTTATAGTTCCAATTTTCTTGTCCTTTAACATGTCCTGTTATAACAACAGCTGTCGCACTTTTAACTGCTTCTAATATCATATTTGGACCTGCTTTTGTAAGTATTATGTGTGAATTTTCAAGAAATTCATTTATGTTATTTACAAAACCATATATATTAATATTTTTCGAGATTTTCCCTAATTCTTGCTCCTTTTTTAATGTTTTATAAAGTTTTTCGTTTCTACCGCAAATAACTGTAACATCTGCATTATCTAGTCTTGAAACTTCTTTTACATATTTTATATTTTTACTTAAATTTACTGATGGATTTACCATTAATATATTAACTTTATCTTTTATTGTTTTAGGTGTTTTTCTTCTATGTATATCCTCTTTTATTGGAAATCCTGATACAAAAATCTTATTACTACTGATTCCTTTTTTTAAATAATCATTTCTTACTTCTTCTGTTGGTACAAAAATTACATCTGCATTTTTATCAAACCAAACTTTTGGTGGATTTACAAGATCAATTACTGTTATATAAAACGGTATATCCATCTTTTTATTTTTTAGCAAATGTGAAATAGATTTTGTAAACATGCTATGTACTGAAATTATCAAATCAGGCTTAAATTTATCAATTTCTTGCTTCAATTTTTTCTTTATTTTTAAATATACCAAAGCATGCATTATATCAGGACATATTTGTGTAAATAAAAATGGTATATAATAAAGTATAGGAAATGATGTTGTTATAGGCAAATACGAATTTTCTAGTAAAGTACCTAATTTTCCCATCATTGGAAAACAATCAAATTGCTTAGTTTCGTAATTTAGGCTATTTAATTTAACTTCTAATGCATTTGCTGCTGATTTATGCCCATTTCCTGTTCTTTCTGCTGTCAATATCATTATTTTTCTCATATATTTCTCACTTTCATTTTAAATTTATAAGAATAAAATCAGTATTATTAGTTTCTATTGAAAAATACATAGTATCACATACAGTTTCTAAATTTTTTGGCACAACTGATGTTTCTGGATTTGCAATTTTTATATTATTTATTTTAAAATATTCTTTAAAATAGTATACATCCCACATATATAACTTACCACTAAATGATTGCTGAATAAGCCTGCTCAATATATTTTTATAATCATCTGGCATATTTTCCATTGAAGGAGAATATCCAATTGTTCCTTTTAAATAAATGTACTTGGTATCATTATTTTTCATAATTTCTACTTTGCTTAGTTCATTAATTACAGATTCTGTTCTAAAATCAACATATCTTTTATGCTCACTTAGTACATTTCCATATGTAAAACAAAAGGTTATAAAACTATAGCATAATATACATATACAAACTTTAGGAATAAATGTTTTTTTAATATTTATTCCATTAATTGCAATTAAAGAGATTAAAACACCAATTCCATACATTGTTCTAGGATAAAATATTAATTTTTCTAATGCTGGATAAACTCCAAATGCTAAGCAACATGATAAAATTAATAATACTATACTAAATACAAATGATAAAATTTTATTTTGTTTTGTACCTCTAATATTATTGATTATAAAAAATATTACTATTAGTGCAGTTAGTACCTTCCATATTGTTCTAAAATCACTAAGTAAATTTTGATAAAAAATTGCTAAGTTACTAAAAAATGTTGGAATAAGATTATTTAATGAAACTATAGCTGATGACACATATGTATCTATAGGTTTCATAATAAATATTCTAAAAAATAATAAACCAATAATATAGCTAATAGCAGATAAAATTAAAATATTTGTAGCATCTTTTGATTCTTTATTATTCCAATATTTAAATGCTAAAAATAAAGCCATAAGCGGTATAATTCCAGATGATGCTTGATAACTCATTGACATTACTAATGTACCAATTATTATTGCTATAGAAAAAATCCATTTATTTTTTCTAGTTTTTCCATAAAATATAAATGGTAAAATACAAGCTAAAACTGATAAAGCCATATATACTGAGTCATATTTATAAGACAAACACTCCAAAAAATATGGAGATAATCCAATTGGAATAACTGCAATTATTTTAGAAAAACTGATTTTTTCATCACTAAATAATTTAAGGACTATAGTGCAAGAAATTGCGATAATTACTACAGCCAAAATTTGTGGTAGTGGTGATATATCAGTTAAATAATCACTTGTATGAATTGCAACTGATAAATACTCTGAAACAAATCTGCTAAAGTCAGCCCATCCCCTATAGCCACTATCTACTCTTCCTAAATCATCTATATAATTAAAATTAGCTCTTATAATCGGATATATTGCAAATAAAAATATTGCAAGAATAATGAGAAATGGCTTTGTTAAATAAGAATATTTATTTTTAATTTTTTCTAATAAATTATTTTTCATTTACTTTTATTAATTGATAAACTCCTTTTCATTTGTTTTTTTCATTATATGATAACATACTATAAAATTCAATATTAAATTTTATAAATAATTTATTTTTTTTTATACTTATGTTATAATGCAAAAAAATAAGATAAGGACATGTAATTATGATAAAATTTGAAGAAAACCCTAATTTTTTAAATTCATTTTTAGAATATTCACAAGCATATCAGAGAAAATCGCCAAACTCTGTTGATCAATATAATGCTGATTTAAATATGTTTTTAAAATTTATGAAATATCATTTTCATTTAACAGATGAAACCGATTTATCAAAAATAGATATATCTGATTTTTCAATAAGTACATTAGAATCAATTACACAAGAAGATATTCATACTTTTATTTCATATTTATCACTTAAAAGAAAATGTGGACCTGCTACTTGTGCTAGAAAAATATCAACTATTAGAATATTTTTCAAATATCTTACAATTACAACTAACACAATAAAAAATAATCCAGCACAAAACTTAGAAACACCAAAGTTAAATAAAAGATTACCAAAATATTTGTCTTTAGAAGATAGCCAAAAATTATTAACGATTTCTGAAAATGATGAAGATAATAAAAATAAAGAAAGAGATTTTGCTATAATTACATTATTTTTAAATTGTGGCATGCGTCTATCTGAACTTGTTGGAATTAATATTTCTGATATAAACTTTGATGATTGTAAATTAACTGTTATAGGTAAAGGTAATAAAGAACGTTCTATTTACTTAAACAAAGCTTGTATAAATGCAATAAATAACTATCTTAAGGTTCGTCCAAATAATGCAAAAAAAGATTCAAAAAACTCTGATAAAGCATTATTTTTAAGTGGTTATAGACAACGTATTAGTAAAAGAACAGTAGAAAATATAGTAACAAAAGAACTTCAAAAAGCAGGACTTGATACAACTAAATATTCAACTCACAAATTAAGACATACAGCTGCAACTTTAATGTACAAATATGGTCAAGTTGATATTAGAGCTCTTCAAGAGCTTTTAGGACATCAAAGCATATCAACTACAGAAATTTATACTCATGTTGATAATGAACAAGTTAGAAATGCTGTTGAAAACAACCCTCTTGCCAACTTTGATGCTAAAAAATAAATTAGATTTTAACTTAAAAGTGAATCTTTTATGTTTTATATAACATTTTAGATTCACTTTTAATCTTTTGTTTCTTTTTTACATTAAAAAACATATTATAATATATAAATAAATTAAGGAGATAATTTTATAAAAAATGTAAATATAATATTCGGCATTACTGGTGCTTTTAACACCTTTCCTAAAATAATTGAAAAAATGAAGGAATTATCAATTTCAGGTGCGAACATATACCCAATTATGTCTTATTACTCATATTATATCTGCAAAAAAGTTGATAATAAATATATTGAAAAAATAGAAGAAATAACCAATAAAAAGATTATTCATACAATAGAAGATTCAAGAGTTCTTCCCAAAAAAATTAACTCGGATTTAATGATAATAGCTCCAACTACTGGAAACACAATTGCAAAAATAGCAAATTCAATATCAGATACTCCTATTACAATTGCAGTAAAATCACATATCAAAAATAAGAAACCTTTAGTTTTGTTTATTTATGCTAGTGATGGTTTAAGTTCTAATGCCTGTAATATAGGAACTTTATTAAATAGAAAACATATATTTTTTGTTCCATTTAGACAAGAAAATCCAATTACAAAACCATATTCCTTGTCATCTGACCCTGAATATATAATAGAAACTATAAAATATGCATTAAATGGTGAACAAATTGAGCCTTTAATTTTATAAATATTACCTAAAAATTACATTATGCTGATACTGTATAGACTTTAACTGCTACAGTATCAGCATCTTTAATCTTATATCTAAGTTTTATTGAGTTATAACAATGCTAGCAAATATTATTTTATATTTTGTTTAAGATATTCAAAAATAAAATTATTTAAATCACCGTTCATAACTTTTTGAACATCCCCTACTTCATACCCTGTTCTATGATCTTTTACTAAAGTATATGGACAAAATACATAAGACCTTATTTGACTACCCCATGCAATATCCATTTGTACACCTTTTAAATCCTCTATTTTTTCTTTATGTTCTTTTTCTTTTAAATTAATAAGTTTAGACTTTAACATCTTCATTGCAGTATCTCTATTTTGAAATTGACTTCTTTCTGTTTGGCAACTTACAACTATTCCTGTTGGAATATGAGTAAGTCTAACAGCAGATGAAGTTTTATTAATATGTTGTCCTCCTGCACCAGATGCTCTATAAACATCCATTTTAATATCATCAGGATTAATATACACATCTGTATCTTCACTTACTTCAGGTAAAACCTCAACAGATGCAAAAGAAGTATGCCTTCTTCCACCACTATCAAAAGGAGAAATTCTAACTAGTCTATGAACTCCGTGTTCTGACTTTAAGTATCCATAAGCATAGTCTCCAGAAACTAAAAAAGTAACACTTTTAAGGCCTGCTTCTTCCCCATCTAAATAATCAAGTTCTTGAACTTTAAAATTATTTGCCTCAGACCATCTAGAATACATCCTGTATAGCATCTCTGCCCAGTCTTGAGCTTCAGTTCCACCAGCTCCTGGATGTATTGTAACAATTGCATTATTTTTATCATATTTATCAGATAAAAGAGTAGAAATTTCCAAAGAATTAATTTTACTGTCTGTATTATTTAATAATATTTCTAATTCCTTTTTTATTTGTTCATCATCAGATTCTCTAAGTAATTCCAGCATTTCTTTTATGGTATTAACATCTCTTTCAACATTTTTATAATTCTCAATTTTCTTTTTTAAATCTGAAATTTTTGAAAGAACAATCTTAGAATTTTCAGTATCACTCCAAAAATCTTGCCTTTCAGTTTCTTTTTCTAAATTTTTAATTTCACTTTCAACCTCAGATACATTGATAGAATTTTCAATTTCATTAATTCTATTAATCTGATTTTGATTTTGTTTCTCAGCTTCTTCTAAATCAAACATATTCTCACCTTTATAATAATATTATCTAGAAATCAACTCCAAAAAATATTTTTGAAAGAAAACTTCTAAAAGGATAATCATATTCATTTAAATCATTTAATAATTCATCTCTATTAAATGGAATATTTTTAATTTCTACATT
>CANQCW010000024.1 GCA_947591055.1 uncultured Clostridia bacterium
AAGTTGGCATATATTTATATATGCCAACTAATGGAATTAAAAGAGGTGTTATTTTGGAATTTAAACATATTCCTGTTTTACTTGATAAATGTATAGAAGGACTAAATATAAAGCCAAATGGAATATATGTAGACGGTACAATAGGTGGAGCAGGACATAGTATTAAAATAATAGAAAAGTTATCAAATGAAGGTTTATTAATAGGAATAGATAGAGACACAGATGCATTAAATGCAGCAAATGAAAAATTAAAAAAATATAAAAACTATAAATTAGTACATGGCAATCATGACGATATAAAAAATATATTGCAAGAATTAAAAATAGATAAAGTTGACGGAATATTATTGGACTTAGGAGTTTCATCATATCAATTAGATGAAAGAGAAAGAGGATTTAGCTATAATAGTGATAATATTCTAGATATGAGGATGGATCAAAGCCAAAAACTTACAGCAATGGAAGTTGTAAATAATTATTCAGAAGAAGAATTGGCAAAAATAATATATGAATATGGTGAAGAAAGATTTTCAAAATCAATTGCTAAAAATATTTGTGAATATAGAAAAAAAGAAAAAATAACAACAACAAAAATGCTTGCAGACATTGTAGAAAAATCTAAACCATTTTCAAAAGATGGACATCCAGCCAAAAGAACATTTCAAGCAATAAGAATAGAAGTAAATAATGAAATAAAGCCATTGTATGATACAGTTAAAAATTCAATAGATGTATTAAAACAAAATGGAAGATTGTGTATAATAACCTTCCACTCATTAGAAGATAGAGCAGTAAAAGATGCTTATAATGATGCACAAGGAAAATGCACTTGTCCAAAAGATTTGCCATATTGCGTATGCGGATATAAATCATATGGAAATATTGTAAATAAAAAACCAATAGAAGCAAGTGAAGAAGAACTACAAAACAATCCGAGAGCAAAAAGTGCAAAACTAAGAATATTTGAAAAAAATGAAAAACTCAATTAATAAAATTTAAGCCCAAAAATCCTAAAGAGAAAAGAGGTGATAACTTATGATTAATTACTATGAATACGAAACTAGTCCTAGAAAAGAAGAAACAGAAGAATACATACCGAGAAAAAGACAGAAAAAAGGCAATACAGTTCATAATAAAGAAGACATTAGAAAAAAAGTAAAAAAAGCACAAGTAATAGAGAAAAGAAAAAATGCAAAACACATTTTAGAAATAGGAATAGTATTTATATTGTTATTAACCATAAGTTATAGATATGCATTAATAAATTCAAGATTTTCACAAAAAGAAAGTCTTAAAGCAAGCTTAGCAGAATTGCAAAAACAAAATGCACAACTTAAAGTAAGTATAGAACAAGGCATGAATATTAATAATATTGAACAAGCAGCAAAAGAAAAATTAGGGATGCAAAAATTAGATAATAATCAAAAAGTATATATTACACTTCCTAAAAAAGACTATGTAGAATCATCAGTAAATTCGGAAAATAATGAAGAGGAAAGCTGGTGGCAAAAACTTATAAAAACTCTTAAAGGAGAATAATTAAAAGATTAATTTAAGTAATAAACTTATATTAATCTTTTTTTGTGCTAAACAATAATAATGTAATCATAAAACTTATAATAAAATAATAATCTTTATAAAGAGTTTATAGATTTAATTTAAAATCTAAATATTTATAAGGAGAAAATATACGATTAAAATTATTTTATTCGTTTATTTTATGCGTAGTTATGATAGGAAAAAAATCTTTAAAAAAAAGGATGAGAAATTCAATGCTATTAACAATAATATTATTGATATTATTGTTATTTAGAATAGGTTATCTTCAATTTATAGAAGGAAGTGAACTTCAAAAAAAGGCATATTTGCAACAAACATCAGATAGAAGTGTAAATCCAAAGAGAGGGACAATATATGATGCAACTGGAGAAAAAGTTTTAGCAATAAGTAGTACAGTACAAACCATAACTGTAAATCCGACAATAATACAAGAAAAGGAAAAAGTTGCACAAAAGTTGTCAGAATTATTTGAGCTAGATTATGAAAAAACATTAAAAAAAGTGAGTAAACGATCTTCAATAGAAAAAATAGCAAGCAAAGTTGATAATGAAAAGGCAAATCTTTTAAGAAAATGGCTTGATGAAAATAATATAACGCAGGGTGTAAATATAGACGAAGATACAAAAAGATATTATCCATATAATAATTTAGCATCTCAAATAATAGGGTTTTGTGGAAGCGATAATCAAGGATTATCAGGAATTGAAGCAAAATATGAAGAAAACTTAAAAGGAACAAAAGGTTATATTAGTAAAATAACAGATGCAGCTGGTAGTCAAATTGATGATACATCAGAAGAGTATATAGATCCAGTAAATGGAGATGATTTAGTTTTAACTATTGATGCAACAATTCAAGGAATTGCTGAAAAACATCTTAAAGAGGCATGTATTGACAATAAGTGTACAGATGGTGGAAACATTATAATAATGAATCCACAAAATGGGGATATATTAGCTATGGCAGGTTATCCAGATTATAACTTAAATGATCCGTTTGCAGTAGATGAAAGTTTGCCTAAAGAAGAACAATCAAAACAAATGCAAACGCTTTGGAGAAATAAAGCAATTTCGGATACTTATGAACCGGGTTCAACTTTCAAATTAGTAACAGCATCAAGTGCTTTAGAAGAAGGAATAACTACTACTGACAAAGCTGGAGAATTTACATGCACAGGTTATATTGATGTTGCCGGAGTTAAAATGAAATGTTGGAGATATTATAGACCTCATGGAAGTGAAAGCCTAAGAGATGCATTAATGAATTCTTGTAATCCAGTTTTTATTGGATTAGGACAAAAATTAGGAGTTAAAAAATATTATAGTTATTTGCGAAAATTTGGATTTTTTCATACGACAGGAATAGATATACCGGGAGAAGCGGGTTCTATATTTTTAAAAGAAGAAAAAGTTGGACCAGTAGAACTTGGAACAATAGCGTTTGGACAAAGATTTGAAGTAACTCCTATACAAATGGCAACAATGTTATCAACGATAGCTAATAAAGGAGTATATATAAAGCCACATTTAGTAAAAAGCATTATAAGTAGTAGCGAAAAAGATGAAAATGGAAATCCAAAAGTAACAGAAATACCAGTAGAAAAAGGCGAAAGAGTTATATCTGAAAAAACTTCTCAAGATGTATTAAGTATGATGCAAACTGTTGTAGCAGAAGGAACTGGAAAAAATGCAAAAGTAGAAGGATATAATATTGGAGGAAAGACTGGAACATCAGAAGATGGTGTAAATACAGGAAAATATGTAACATCTTTTATAGGCGTTGCACCAATAGAAAATCCTCAAGTAGTGCTGTTAGTTACATTATATAATCCAACAGGAGAAGGAGGTCATCAAGGAGGTGGAGTTGCAGCACCTGTTGGAGGTAAAATATTTAATGAATTGTTACCATATTTAGAAATAAACAAAGAAAGTTCAGAAAATTCAGATATGACCAATGAAGTTAATAATTAAATTATAAAAAGAAAGATTTGTTAGTATTTTTCAAATCTTTCTTTTTTAAGATTGACGAATTAAAATGTTTTAAATATAATGCAAGCAATAGGAGAATATAATATGTTAAAAATATATAATTTAAAAGATAAACCAAAATATATAGAAGAAGTTGCAACTCTTACTCAAAAGGAGTGGGGACAAAAAAATTTATCAATTGATGAATTTAAAGCAAAAGTAAAAAATAAAATTTTAAAAATAAAAGCTAATTTTAAAAATGCAAGCTATTGCAAATTGATATTATTAGATAATGAAGAACTAGTAGGATTTATATCAATTTTCCCAAAGGATGGAGATGAAAGAACAGATTTATCACCTTGGTATGCGACTATGTATGTAAAAGAAAAATACAGGGGAAATGGATATTCAAAAATACTAAATGATGCTATATTAGCTGAGGCTAGAAAAAGAAATATTAATAAAATATATTTAAAAACAGATTTGGAAAATTATTATGAGAAATTTGGCGCAAAATTTTTAGAATTGCTATCAACTGGAGAAAAATTATATTGTTTTGAAATACCTATTAATAGAATATCAATTATAGGTGGTTCTGGAAGTGGAAAAAGTACTTTAGCTAATATATTATCAAAAGAATTAAATATACCAGCTATACATTTAGATAGTATAAACTATAATGCTAACTGGATTCAAAGAAATAAGAAGGAAAGAGATAAAATTATTTCTTCTAAGTCAAATGAAGAAAAATGGATTATTGATGGAAATTATATTAAAACATTAAAAGAAAGAGCTGAAAAATCGGATTTAATAATTTTACTAGATTATTCTACATTTACTTATTTAAAAGGAGTATGTAAAAGAATTTTTAAAAACTATAATAAAGAAAGAATAGATATTCCAGGTTGCAAAGAACGTATTAATTTTGAATTTTTGAAGTATGTGATAACATATAATAAGAAAAAAAGACCAAAAATTCTTGAAATTTTGCAAAACATTTCTGATGAAAAAATATTGATATTTAAAAAACAAAAGAATTTGAATAAATGGATAAGTAATTATTACATACATAATAAAAATATATCAAATTGAATAAAATAATTTAAAGAATATTGAGAGTTAAAAATTTAACTTTAAATTGCGCAATTTTTGGTAAAAAATATTTACAAAAATGTTGAAATATGTTATAATTTAAGTAGTATTGGTAAAAAAATAATTTAAAAGGGGGTTTTATTGTGAAAAACAAATTAAAATTTAAAACAGAAAACATTTTTAACAAAGTAGTTGCTTGTTCTATTTTATTTTTTATTTTATTTTTTTCAATTAAAGACTGTGCTCAATTTTTAAATATAGGACAAAAGATTGAAGAAACTACATTAAAAGAAAAAGAAGGAAAATATTTAGCACAAGCAGGTACATCTGAAGACATGTGCAAATATCTATCTGATATTGATTATGAACCAGAATCTAATGTTGAGTGGGGAAGCATCACATTAGATAGTAATTTAGAGACAAAATATAATAATGGTCTTATCACTTTATTAGTAGATGGAACAAAAACATACTTCTTAAAAGGAGTATCAGCACATGCTACATCAACATTAGTATACAACATTAGTGATCTTGATTACGATCATTTTTCTACATATATTGGTGTAGATGCAAGCCGTGAAAATAATGGTGATGGTGTTACATTTGAAATATTTACATCAACTAACGGAAGTGATTGGGTTTCAAAAGAAAAATCTGATGTTTTAAAAGCAAATGGAAATGCTAAAAAAGTAGTTATTGATCTTGATGATGATGTAAACTACTTAAAATTATATTGCAGTAGATATGGAAACAATGCATCAGACCACTCTGTTTATGCAGATGCTAAATTCTACAAAGATGGCTATGTAGAAAAGAAACCAGAAGATATAAAATATATAAAAACAGTAGAACAATATGACAATGAGTTAAAAAATTTAGACTTGAATAAACAAATAGAAGCTAATGAATTTACATTATTAAAAAGAGAATTTGTAAAAAATGTAGGTTATGACCTTCTAGTTGCAATTGTAAATTTAAGTCCAGATTATGAAGAAGCAGTTAAATGGTTAATGAATGATGTCGATAATCTTCGTTTATATGTACTTGGTGGAGCACCTGATGGAGGAAGTTATTATAACTCAATCAAAGAACTTTCAAGATTATTAAAAGCATATAAATCTGATTTCAATGATAAAACGAAAACAGACAATCCATGGGAAAAGGATTTAACAAAAGGTGATGTTTATAAGAAAATGGTAGTTTCACTTTCTTTAACTCACGCAACAAAAGTTGGATACTGGGCTCAAATCGACCACCCAAGTAATAGATCTGATTCTGTAAATCGTTATGCAATTTACAAAAAATTATATAATGAAGGAAAATTCAAAGTAACTGAAGAACAAGACCAAGGAAAATGGTTCGAAGCATTAAAAGTTGAAGAAATGCGTTATGTAATGAATAACATAACAGATGATGAAGAATTAGAGTGGTTTAACTATTATACACAAAAAAGAATAGATGAAAAATTAAAAGAAAATCCAAAGGATAGTGCAGAAAAATATTTACAACCACATACATATATTGCTTATATTTGGCCAAACTTTGATAACTGGATTTTCCATGACCAAGATTTAAAAGATGATTGGGATGCATGGTTTGATGGAATATTTAGTAGGTTCGGTGTATCATATACTGGAGACGAAATAAAAGTTGACGGAGAAGTTGTAGGACATGTTGAGAAAGTATATAAAGCATGGATGAGTATGAGAAACTTAATAGCTAAAGAAAAGACAGGAGCAGAAACAGGAGCTGTTTGTGGTGGTATATCAAAATTAGGTTGCCATATTCGTGCAGCACATGGTACTCCAGCATCAGTTATTTGTCAACCAGGACACGCAGCAATTATTTACTATAGAAAAGATGCAAATGGAAAAGGTTACTGGTCAATGGATAATGACGTTTCTGGTTGGGCTCAATCAGGAGCAAGTGAAAAGATGCAAGTTAGGATGCCTTTAGGTTGGGGTAATGATTCTTATGTTAGCGGATGGGCTGCAACATATATGATGTTATCTCAAGAAGCAATCAACGATTATGCAAATTATGAAAAATCTGAAAAAATTATAATGACAGCTGATATATATAAAGACAATGCAAAGAAACAACAAGAAATATATAAAAAGGCTTTAGAAGTACAAAAAATTAATATAGATGCTTGGTGGGGATTAATAAATGCATACAAAAATGATAATTCTAAGACTGCAAAAGATTACCTTGATTTAGCAACTGAGTTAGGAAATGCATTAATGCCTTTCCCATTACCAATGAAAAACTTACTAGATCAAATTGAAACAAAGATAAAAGAGATGGAACAAGAATCTGGAAAAGTAGATTATTCATTTAGATTTACACTTTTAGAAACAGATTTATTAACTCAAGGAAAGAATTTAAGTGATGATACTGCAAAAAATCCAGACACATACAAAGTATATCAACCAAGTATTACAAGAACGGTTGCAAATTATCTATTAGGTCAAACAGATACATCACTTGCTACATTTTCATTTGATGGAGCAGATGCAGGAAAAATAGTATTATCAAGTCGTTTTGATGGCATTGGTGTACGTTGGGATTATAACTTAAGTGGAAAAGACACTATAAAAGATAAGAACAAATGGACAGAAGTATCATTTGATGCAGATGCAGAACACAAATTAACATTAAGCAGAGATCAAATTGCAAGTATAACAGCAGACAATGACATATATGTTCATATAGTTGGAACTGATTATTCAGAATCTAATGTATATAAAATTGATATAGAAGAACAAACTTTACCAACAAATTTATATGCAAATGATTTAGAAAATCGTATAATAGGTATAGATATAGAAAAAACACAATGGCGTTATAAAGAAACTGATAGTTGGAATTCATATAAAACATCTTCTCCTGATTTAACAGGAAATAAGACTATACAAGTAAGACAAACACCAACAGGAAACAAACTTGCAAGTGAACCTTCAAAAATGTTTGAATTTACAGCAGATAATCAACCTGAAAATAGAAAATATATAAGTGTTTCAAACTTATCAATTAAAGATTATCCTGACAATAAAACTGAGACAGAAGAAAGATCAGGATATTCAACACAATCACGTGATAGTGGTAGACCATATTACGCACCAAATGCAATAGATGGAAATATTAACACATTATGGCATACAGACTTCGCAGACCATATTGTAAATAACAAAACAGAAACTTATATAACAGTTGAATTAAATTATCCAAAATATATATCAGCAGTAGAATTTATACAAACAAAATATAAAGACAATGATCCAGACTACATAAAAAATGTGGCAGTGTTAGTAAGTATGGATGGAAATAAATGGACAGAAGTTAAAAAGAGTGAAGATTTTCCACAAGATATAGCTTTAAGAGTAATAGATTTTGATGAAAGTATTAAAGCAAAATATGTAAGACTTAAATTAGAAACTTATGATATGTTCGCATCAATAGCAATGATAAATCTATATGAAGACACAACAAAAATTGACAAAACAAAACCAACAGCAGAAATTGAATATAGTACAAAAGAGTTAACTAAAGATTATGTAATAGCAAAACTTGTTAACCCAAGTACAGAAATTACTGTAACAAACAATGATGGAAGTGATACTTATATATTCAAAGAAAATGGTGATTTTACATTTGAATTTGTAGACAAAAACGGAAATAAAGGAACAGCTTATGCTAAAGTAGATTGGATTGATACAGATGGTCCAACAGCTGATGTTGATTATGTATTAGATGGAAATAAAAAATTACGTATATTATTAGACAGTATAAGTGAAGATGTTTACTTATTAGATGATGAAGACAAGAAAATAAATTATGTTGAAGTAAAAGACGGAAAAGTTAATAAGATTTCATACTTAAACGCTTCAGGAAATGTTTATAAAGTTGAAGAATTAGATGAAAATGGAAACATTACAAGAATAATATATACTAATACTACAGGAAAAGCTGAAGACGTTAAATACTATGTAACAGTATTAAAAGATGGAGTAGAATATAGTGAAGATTTCCTTGATGAAAATGGAATTAGCATAAGTGCTCAAGATATACCTGATGATGCAGAAGAAATGTTAAGAGGATTAAAACAAGTAAAAGCAAATCCACTAGAATATACATTTGAAGAAAGTGGAGATTACCAATTTAAACTTCTTGATAAAGCAAGCAACATAGCTTACAAATCTATAAAAGCTGATTATCTTGAAGATAGCAACATTATAGCAAGTGATATTTCTTATAACATTACAAAGACAACTAATAAGGACGTTGTTGCAACTATTAATCCATATATGATTAGTAATGACGGTAAAAAATTAGATGTTTCTATTGTAAACCACGATTCTAAGGATTACACATTTATTAACAATGATGAATTTACATTTCAATATAAAGATGCTAGAGACGCTGATAACTCAGATGTTAAGGAACATACAGCAAAAGTTAGCTGGATAGATAAAAAAGCACCAACAGCTGAAGTTGTATATAGTTCAAAAGACAAAACAGATGGACCAGTAACAGTAAGCTTAGCAAATGAAAGTGAAAATATTATTATTACAAATAACAATATGTCAAGAGACTACACATTTACGAAAAACGGAAGCTTCACATATGAATTTGAAGATGAAGCAGGAAATAAAGGAATAGCAATAGCTAATGTTGACTGGATTAAATCAGAAGATGAAGAAGACTTACTTGGAGATACAAGTAAAGATGGAACAATTTCAGAAACAGATGTATTACAAGTAAAAAGACATATAGTAGCAGGAACAAAGGAAGAATGGATATTAAAAGATGATAGATTTACAGCAGCAGATGTAAACAAAGATGGAAAAATTACAGCAACTGATTTATTATTAATAAAAAGATTAGTATTAGAACAAGGAAAAGAAAATGACTAAATTGTAAAAATTAAATCAAATGGATAGGAGAGAAATATGAAAAATATTATAAGGAGAATAAATGTAATTAGTATAATATTAATTACAATACTAGCACTAAGTACACAAGTAAATGCGGCAAATGACAGCTATAAAACAACATTAAGTGCAAATCACTCTCAAGTTCATAAAGGCGAAGATGTTACTATAACAATTGGATTAAGTAATATAGCAATAGAGAGTGGTGAAAAAGGTATTGGAGCTTATACAGCTAATATAGAATTTGATTCTTCAATATTTGAATATTCAAAAACAGAAGGAACAGAAATTTGGGAAGAACCATTCTATCAAGATAAAATGATAATTGCTGCTACTAAAGACTGTAAAGTAGTAAATACAGTACAAAATATTGGAACAATTACACTTAAAGTAAAAGATACTGCAAAATTAGGAGAAACAACAATTAAATTAACTAACTTCTCAGGATCAAATGCAGTATCTGATATACCTACAAGTGATACTTCAGTTAAAGTAACAATACTAGATAAAGATAGCAGTGGTGAAGACAACGAAAATCCAGATAACGAAAATGGAAATGGTGGAAGCGAAAATAATGGAAACCAAAATGGCGGAAATGGTGGAAGCGAAAACAACGGAAACCAAAATGGTGGAAATGGAAGCAATAGTAACCAAAACAATGGAAATAGCGGAAATCAAAACAATGGAAACGGAAGTAGCAACAATGGAAGTCAAAGTGGAAATAGTTCAAATAATGCAAATGTAAAAGACGGAGTAATACCACAAACTGGAGATATTCAAATAGAAGTTTATGCATTAATTAGCGTATTTATGTTAGTAGCAATAAGTTTATTAATTAAAATAAAAATGCTAGACAAAAAAATAAAAAAGAATTAATTAAATAAAAATTCTCCCTAAATTAATTAGGGAGAATTTATTTTTTTCTACCAACTACAACAAATCTTCCATCAGCAGTATGGTAAGAACAAGTTGATAAAGTAATTAATTGATCTCCATATTTAGCATCAATCCCAGTATCATATAAAGAAGAGTTTTTGACATTTTGAATAAAACTGTTGTATTCTTCTTCATTTTGAGCATTTACAAATTGATAGTATTTAAAAACATTTTTGTCAGTTTTAAAATATACTTTAGAATAAAAAGCACCAACAATTTCATAATCAGCATCTTCTTGCAGGGTTGTAAATCTTATAATAGGATGTTCTTTATAAAAATCTATACTATTGTATTTTAATAAATTTTGAAACATAGTGCTGTTTTTCATATTATGACCATATATAAGAAGGTTACTGCTAGGAATATCCCAGTTATAATCTTTATCTAAAAAGATAGCACCAGCACTAGAATACTCACCTTTATAATTATGATTCATATAAAAATCATTGTCTTTGGCTTGTAAAACAGGATAATTTATATCAGTATTTTCAATTTCAACCCATCCGATAATCTCACTATTTTGTTTCTTTAATTCTTCTAATTTTAAAATGCGTTCAGGTTTAGTAGATTGATTTATAGGTTCTTGCAAATTGTTTTCAATAGCAAAATTGGTTTGCTCTGAAATTGTAACTTCATTTAATAAATTAGTTTGCTTTTTAGAAATGTAAAAATCATAAAAATATTTTATAATATAAATTATAGAAAGAACTGCAATTATTATTAATATAATATAAATAATTTTGCGAATATAACTTTTAGATTTGTTATTCATAGTGAATTAAATTCCTTTCTTGGATAGTTAATATGTATATAAATTAAAATAGTTTAGCCTACAATAAATGTAGGCTATAACTATATTTGCTTGCTTAGAATTCCTTTTTCTTTAAAGCAACCATACTTAAAATTGCAGTTCCTAAAAGAGCAAAGGCTAATCCTAAATAGCTTTGGACACCAGTTTTAGGAGTGTTATCCTTTTCTGCTTTAGCAGATAATTTTGCATATAGAACTGTATCTTCTGTTAAAGGAGTTTCAAAATCAAAACTTTCTTTAAAATCAGGATCTAAATAATATCCATCTAATTTATAATCACCATAACCTAAATCATCTAATTTTATTAGTGAATTTAATTGTTCCATAGAAATAGTAGTATTAGACATTATTTGAGTATCAACAGTTTTGTACATTATACGAACGCTTACAGTAATGTTAGGAACGAATTCATCACCTTCAAATTTTAAACCTTCTTTAAAGTTTTCATTACTTACGAATTTTACATTGTTATTAGAGTCTGTAACAACTACAGTATTTCCACTAACAAAAATTTTATCAGTTGTAGTATCACTGTTTTCAACATCAAATGTTGCTAAAGCATCATTTACAGCTAAATATACAACATTTTCTGTTTGATTTGAATTAAGAGTACCGTTCATTATAAGTTTTGGCTCTTTATCAGCACCTAAACTTTGACTTTTTGCAATTTCAATACCAACATTAGCATTTTCACCATTTTCTCCTAATGTTAAACTTTGAACTTCAACAATACCAGCATTTGTAATAATTGCACCATAACCACAACCAGTTACATTTACGTTATTTAATACAAGAGTACCACCATTGTATGCTTGAGCACCATATTTTGGGGCATTTTTTAAATTAACATTATTTAATATTAATTTAGCTTCATCTGAACCTGCTGTAAGAAGTGTAGCATTTCCAACTCTTGGCCATGAAGCATCTTCTAATTGTTTAGTTGTAAATATTGAGTGTCCATTACCATTAATAGTTACAGTCTTGTCTGTAAATTCTATTGGAGCATCTAAATCAATATCATTTGCTAATGTAATTACTACTGAGCTATCTTCGCTTGCTATAGCATTTTTTAAACTATCATAATTGTTTACAGATTGACTTTCTGCATGACAAAAACTTGGAGCAAAAAATAAAACTGCAGATAATATAGTTAAAAATAAAATTGTTTTAGTTTTCATTTTCTTAAATCCTTTCATTAAAATATTTATAAATACACAAAAACATTTTTAATTTTGTTTATAGTATTTTTATAATTTTAGTATTTCCTCAAAAAACAAAATTATACAAAATTAAAAATTAATCGACTTAATATTTAATAACTAAAAAAATATGTAAAATGTAAAAAAATACTTTTATTTTTTGTAAAAAAATGTTATAATATTATTTATGTAAATGAATTATAATAAAATAAAAAATACTTAAATTACTTTAATAAATTGGAAAATAATTGAAAAGTAAAAGGAATATATATTATGAAAAAAATAATGTTTTTTAGACCATTGTTTTATATGGGAGGAACTGAAATTGCAATTTTAAGTCTGATTAAAAATTTGAAAGATTATGAAATTTTCATAGGATATACAGATGATACTTCAGACAGTGAATTGCTAAAAAGATATGAAAAATATGCTAAAGTAGTAAAAATAGAAGAAAACTCAAAAATAGAAATAGATACTTTAGTTTTATGTTCTCCATATAAATCAGTTTTGGAAATTAATGAAAAAATAACTAGAAATAAAACAATATTGTGGTTTCATCATTTTGGAAGTAGAGAATCATCTATATTTAATGACGATTTAACTTATAAAATAATAGATGAAATTATTGTTGTTAGTGAAACATGCAAAAAAATAATGCTTAAACAAGATTATGGCAAAAAAGTAAAAGATAAATTAAAAGTTTGTTATAATATTGTAGATGTAGAAGATATAATAAATAAATCTAATGAACCAATTAATATAGATACAAATCATGAATTAAAATTAGTTTCTGTTGGTAGAGTATGCTATGAAAAAGGATTTGAAAGACAATTAAATTTAGCAAAATTATTAAAAGAGCATAATATAGATTTTAAGTGGTATATAGTAGGTGGAAATTATTATAAAGATGTTGAAGATGAAATAAAAGAAAAATATTTTGAATTACAAAACAATTTTGAATTTAGAGGATTTGAAGACAATCCATATAGAATAATTAAACAATGCGATTATTTAGTTTTATTGAGTGATAATGAAACATGGGGACTAGTGCTAACTGAAGCAAAAATTTTAGGAGTTCCTTGCATAGTAACTGACTTTGATGTAGCATATGAACAAATAATAGATAATAAAACAGGAATTATATTAAGCAGAGATGATTTTGATTCATATGAAGAAAAGATAGATTTGATAGTTAAAAATAAAAAGATATATAAAGATAATTTAAAAGAATTTAAATGGTCAAATAGCGAATCATTAAATAAATGGAGAAATATATTATAAAAAATTTAAAAGAAAGGGATTAATCAGTTAAATAGATTAATATTTCTATGTGATTGATTATATGTGAAAAAAATGAATAAATTTTCAATTATCATACCTAATTATAATAAAGGAGATTATATTAAAGAGTGTTTGGATAGCATATTCAATCAAGATATAGAAAAAGATAAATATGAAGTAATAGTAATAGATGATGGAAGTACTGATAATAGCGTAAATATAATAAAACAATTTCCAGTAAAATTTTTTCAAACAAACAGAAAAGGTGCTGGAGGTGCAAGAAATGTTGGAATTGACAATGCTACAGGAGAATATATATTGTTTTTAGATAGTGATGATTTTATTGCAAATGACAAAGTATTAAGCTCTTTGGATAAGGTAGCAAATGGCCAAGACGTTATCTTTTTATCATATATTAGAAATGAGTTTGGAAATATATTTTTGATGAAAGATGAAAAAAATTCTATATCAGAAAAAATAGAAAATACAAAATTTTTATCTGGACCAACAAAATGCTACAAAAGATCAATTATTGATAATACAAGATTCACAGAATATACAACATATGAGGATGTTAATTTTACTTTGGAATGTCTATGCAAATGTAAAACATTTGATTATTTAGATGAGCCTTATTTTACATATAGAAGAGTAAAAAACAGTAATACAACACAAGAAGTATCAGGAAAAATAATGACGGATTTAATTATAGAAATTTCAAAATTATATTACCTATGCTTTAAGTATCCTCAATACAAAATAAATTTATTAAATAGAATTAAAAGAGATAAATTAAGACTTAGATTAGATTTACTAGATGATTTAATTGAAAATGATAACAACAATTTTAGAAAATATTTTTAAAAATGTTAAAATTTGTTAAAAAAGTATTGCAATTAAAAAAATAAAGTTATAAAATGGAATATATTGCCAATAAAGGAGAACATGAAATGATAAACATACTAAAATATAATCCATTAAATATAACTTTATTTTTATTATTAAATTCAATAAATATATTTTTAGAAAACGAAGTAATAATTAAAATTTTAAAAAATGATGAAAAATGCAAATTAAGGCTATTTTTGACTGAATTTATTTTAAAAACAATTATTTCTCTGTTTTTACCAATGCCAATTTATGTATCATTAGATATAGTATTAAAGCTATGTTTATATAAAATTTTTTTGAAGTTAAAGGCAGAAAAACTATATTTATCAGTAATAACAAGTGAAATAATAAAAACAATATCAGAAATTATGCTTTTAATAAATACAAATAATTTAAATCTAGCTTATATAGCAGAAATTTTCATAAATTTAATAATGATTTTATCTATAAAATATGAAAAAATTGAAATCATAGTAAAACAATGTTTAGATGAAAAAATAAAAAACAAGATAACATTAATAAGTTTAAGTTCAATAGTTTTAATATTTATAGCTAAAATAAAAATAATTGGAGATATAGAGAAAATTCCAACTTATTTTTATTTACTATTTAGCCTAATGCAAGTTGCTTATTTAGTAGTTTTTATTAAAAATATATTAAATATGATAAATCAAAGTAATACTAAAATAATTATAGAAAATTTAGAAGGTTCAAATAAAAGATTACAAGAAAATTATGATAGCGTCAGAGCTTTTAAACACGACTTTAATAACATTATGCAAGGTTTAGGTGGATATATAATAGCTAAAGATTTTGATGGATTGAATAAAATGTATAAATCAATAATAAATGAGTGTCAAGAAATTAATGAAAAGCAAAGTATAAATGAAGAAGTTATTTCTAATCCAGCAATATTGAATCTAATAAATAATAAAATAAAACTGGCAGCAAAAAAATCTGTAAAAATAAAGCTAGAAGTATATATAGACTTAAATACATTAAAAGTTCCAACTTATGATTTATGTAGAATACTTGGAATTCTTATAGATAATGCCATTGAAGCTTGCAATGGTTGTGAAACGAAAGTTATAAGTATAAAATTTTTAAGAGATAAATACAACAATAGAAATTTAATTATAATAGAAAATCCATATAAAAATTATTTAATAGATGTAAAGAAAATATATGAAAAAGGATTTTCAAGCAAAAAAGATAAAATATCTCACGGATTAGGATTATGGAAGGTAAAACAAATATTAAACAAAAATAAAAATATACAAATATATACAAGTAGAGATAAATTATTTAAACAGCAATTAGAAATATATTAATATAAATAGTGAAAAAAGTTTGACTAAGTCGAGAGTTTTTTATAAAAATTTAAGTTTCGGTTTTTTGCAAAAATAATTTTCACTTTAAGATATAATTGGTAAAATATTAATATCAAAA
>CANQCW010000025.1 GCA_947591055.1 uncultured Clostridia bacterium
CTTGATGTACGAATTAATTTATTAATTGTTTCTACCATGTGAACTGGAATTCTTATTGTTCTTGCTTGGTCTGCTATTGCTCTTGTTATAGCTTGTCTTATCCACCATGTTGCATAAGTACTAAATTTGAATCCTTTAGTATAATCAAATTTATCAACTGCTTTAATTAATCCCATATTTCCTTCTTGAATTAGGTCTAAGAATAGCATACCTCTTCCAACATACTTTTTAGCAATACTTACAACTAATCTTAAATTTGATTCTGTAAGTTTTTTCTTTGCTTCTTCGTCACCTTCTAAAATTTTTTTTGCAAGTTCAAGTTCTGTATCATAATTTAAAAGAGGAATTTTTCCTATTTCTCTTAGATACATCCTAACAGGATCATCTATATTGATGCCTTCCATATTGTCTATATCTAAATCTTCAACAGAAATATCTTCAACTTCTTCTAAATCTTCTGCATCTGGCTCTATGTCTTCTAAGTCATCACCTACTACATTTATTCCCATTTGCTCAAAGACTTCAAAAATCTTTTCTATTTTTTCAGCATCAATACTATCTAATTGTAATGCTAAATCTTCATATGTTATTTTGCCTTTCTTTTTAAGGCCTTCAACTACTTTTTTTATTTTTTCTATCTCATCTTGATTAGCAATACTTTGTAAATTTTTTGTTGCCTCTTCATTTTTATTATCTTTTTTTACTTCATTTTCTTTATTCTTTTTACTTGGTTCTTTTTTACTTTTTTCTTTATTTTTTATTTCTAAAGTTTCATTTTTAGCCTTTTTACTTATTTTTGTATCTTTACTATCTTTTTCTGCTTTATTGCTCTTATTTACTTTGTCTTTCTTTACTTTAGATTTATTTTCTGTATTAGAAGATTTTTCTTTAGCTAGTTTTTTCTCTTTTTTAGGGCTTTGTTGTTTAATATTTTCCACGTTTTCAACTTTCTTTCTACTTTTTCTTTTTCTTCTAAACAAAGTCATATCTCTTTCTTTTTTTTCAGAAGTATCATCTTCTGTTTTCATCTTAGCTATACGAGCATTGTCAATTAAATCAATAACATTTTTTACACTATCTGATTTATTCATTTTTCCCTCCTATTTTATCCTAGCTAATTCAATAATTATATTACTTAATTCTGTTTCTAATTTTTCAACTTCACTATCTGGTAAACTATTTTTATTGTCTAATATGCTGATAATTTCATTTTTTCTTGCCATTTTTCTTTCTTTTAAATATATTTTTTCAATATCTTCTATTGCCTTATCAACATCATCTATTTCAAAGTCATATGCTAATATACCACTTATGTAATTTATTATTTCTTCATCTGAGAACCAATCTATAACATTTTCTGCATTTATATTGTCTTTGCCTTTCTCAAATAAAGTATTTAATATTTGTTTATTTTTTTCTATCTTTATGCAATTAATATCTATAGCGTTTTTTATTCTATCAAAACTTTTTTCTGCATAATTAATTAATACAAAAATAAGCATTTGCTCTCTTTTATTTATTGCTTCATCAACTTTTTCATTATCCTTTGGAACTACTGTTACAGATCTTTTTTCTAGGACTTTTTCACTTACTTTGCCATTGTATATTTTTTTATTTATTTCCGCCTCAATAGCCATTTTTGAGATGTTGTATGTTTTAGAAATTTTATCAATATAAATTTCTCTTTCCATTGTATTTTGTACTTCTGATAAAATTTTTGCAGTTTCATTTAAAAATTTAATTTTATCACTTGTATTTTCAATGTTAAGATTTTTTACTAAATTTTTTACTTTATATTCAACTATTGATATAGAATTGTCCATAAATTTAATAAATTTTTCTGGTCCATATTTTATAACAAATTCATCTGGATCTTTTGCACCTGAAATCTGTAAAACTCTTATATCTACTCCCATGTTTTTAAGAATTTCCATCCCTCTAACTATGGCAGTTTGTCCAGCACCATCTGCATCATATCCAAGTATAACTTGCTCGCTATTTTTTCTTAAAAGTCTTCCTTGTGCATCTGTAAGTGCTGTTCCAAGAGATGCTACAACATTTGTTATTCCTCTTTGGTGTAGAGAAATAACATCCATGTAACCTTCTACAATTAAAATTCTTTTTAATACTCCAGCTTGTTTTGATTTTGCTACATTAAGTCCAAAAAGATTTCTACCCTTGCTATATACTATATTTTCTGGTGAGTTAATATATTTTGGCTTGCTATCGTCTAAAACTCTGCCTCCAAATGCAATAACTCTGTTTCTTACATCTAGTATTGGAAACATTAGTCTATGTTTAAATTTATCATAAAATCTTCCGCTTTCAGTTTTTCCAATCAAACTTGATGCAAGCATTTCTTCTGGTCCAAATCCTTTTGATTTTAAAAAGCTAAATAATTCGTTATTATCTCCTGCATATCCAATTAAAAAAGCCTTTAAAGTATTATTGTCTAATTTTCTCTTTTTTATGTATTCTTGAGCAACTTTAGATGATGGTTTATACAAATTTTCATGATAAAATTGTGCTGCTTCTTTATTAATTTGATAAACTTTTGCTTTTAAATTTGCGATTTTTTCATCTTCTATGCTTGATGATTTTGGAAGTTCAATATGTGCTCTCTCAGCAAGTAATTCAACGCTTTCTCCAAAGCCAATATTTTCTATTTTACTGATAAAATGAAAAACATTGCCTCCAACTCCACAGCCAAAACAATGAAAAATTTGTTTATCAGGAGAAACAGAAAAGGACGGTGATTTTTCATTATGAAAAGGGCATATTCCAAAAAAATTTCTACCTTTTCTTTTTAATGTTACATATTGTGATATTACATCTACTATATCATTGCGAGTTTTTACCTCATCTAATATTTCATCACTATATCGTACCATATTTCTACCTTTCTTTTCTCATATATATAATATTCGACAAATATAATTTAAATCCTTCTTATTTTTAAAATTATGTAAATATGATGCTTTACATAATTTAAAGTAATTCGCAATAAAAAAAGATACATAAGTACCTTTTTTTATTAAATATCTTTTATCATCTTTTTATAATTTAGCTTCTCCTGTGCCATCAAATGGAATAAATTTGCTAACTGCACTTTGTTGTAAATCTATTTTTGCTTCAGTTGGAACTCTAAATTCCTTATATGACATCTCAATTTTATTATCTATAAGCTTTTCAATTTCATCTTTTGATACATGCTCAGCAAGTACTAATTCACTAACCAAAATAAGTTTTGCGTTGCTTAACATTTTCTTTTCTCCAGTAGATAATGTACCTTTTTCTTTTTGTTTAAAACTTAAGTTTCTTACAACATCAGCTACTTGATAAATGTCTCCAGTTTTCATCTTATCTAAGTTATCTCTATATCTCTTATTCCAATTGTCAGACATTTCTGTTTCATCTTGTTCTAACAATTTTAAAACTTCTCCTGCACTTTTACTATCAATAACGCTTCTAACTCCCATAGATTCAGCTTTGGCAGTAGGAACCATTACCATAACTTCTCCTGGCATTTTAATTACATAGTACTGTTGTTTTTCTCCTAAAATTTCCTTTTCTTCAATGCTATCTATTGTACCTGCACCATGCATTGGATACACAATATTGTCACCAACATTAAACATTTTTATGTACTCTCCTTTCCAGTCTTGGTATATCAAAAGACATAATTATCCTCTTTTACCACATCTCAATTATACCACATTTTTTTTCTAAAGTAAAGTTTTTTTGTTTATTTTTTTATTAAATAATCTCTAAAATTTGCTATTTAAATACATTTTTAAGCTCTAAAAAAATTAGACATAATAAAAACCCTCCATGTTTTATATAACATTTCGGGGTCATATTAAATATTATTTGGTCTATTTTAAAAGTTAACGGCTTAAAATCTTTTAATTAGCTTATTTGCTTGTAGAACCAAATCCACCTTTTCTTTCTCCAGTTGCATTGTCATTATCAACTGTCAAATACTTCATAAATATAGCTTGTCCTATACAATCACCTTTTTTTATTTCTATATCTTCATCTTTAATATTGTAAAATGCAAACATAAAGTGTCCATCATTTTCTGGATTTTCATAATAATCACTATCAATTATTCCCACACCATTTGCAAGTACCAAGCCTTTTTTACCTGGATTAGAACTTCTATTGCAAAGCATATAAAATTCATCTGGTGGACAATATGCCTTTAAACCAGTCTTTACTAATGTAGGTTTTTGTCCTGCCTTAAATGCTGGAACAATGCAATCTTCAGCTGCTTCTATATCATAACCAGCTGAATTTTTTGTTTTTCTTACTGGTATATTTATTCCTTTGTCTTCAAATCCTTTTGCTATTTCAAATCCTCTAATTTTATCCACTTTTTATTCCTCCTTTAATATGCTTAACTTTCAAATATTTTATTATATTATTATTTAACCATTTGTATTTTATTTCATTATAACAATTATGTCAATAATTACATATACTATATTATATCACAAAAAATTATATAGAGGTACTCGTATGTTTAGTTTAGATAAATTACCATTAAATCAAACTGGCAAAATCAAAAAAATAAAATGTTCTCGGAATTCTTGAAAGAAGATTACTAGATTTAGGTTTAGTAAAAAATACGCCTATTACTGCTATTTTCCGTTCCCCTTTAGGTGATCCGACAGCTTATGAATTTAGAGGTAGTATTATTGCCATAAGAAAAGAAGAAGCAAAAGATATTCTCTTAGATAAAAATTAAATAAAAATAAGATAAGAGTTGCATTTAATTGTAACACTTATCCTATTTTAAAGGTTATTTTTATTTTTTATTTTTTATTTTTTATTTTTTATTTTTTATTTTTTAGTTTTGATTTATATATTTTTTATTTATTATACATTTCTAATAAATTTATTTTTTCAATTCTTTTTCAGCCTCTTTATAGTCTGGCATATATTTTTCAACCATTTCCCAGAACTTTTTAGAGTGATTCATATATTTTAGATGGCAAGTTTCATGTAATACAACATATTCTAATGCTTTTCTACTATACATCATTAAATTTTGATTTATTGTTATTTTTTTATTTGATGAGCAACTTCCCCATACTGATTTTACTTTTCTTATTCTGTATTCTTCAGGAGCTAGGCCTACCATTTTTCTAATTTTTTCAAAAGCTTGCTCTACTTCTTTTTCTGCAATCATATAATACATTTTATCAATCATCTTTTTTATCTGTTCTGTATTATCTTGTTCTGCAAGTCTTAAAGGTAATATTATAACTATTTTTCCATTTTCAACATTTAATATTGCATTATTGATATCTTTATAATATGTATTTAAATAATAGCTTTCTCCAAGTATTTGAAATCTTTCTCCATCGGCATATTCTTTTGTCTTTCTAGGAGAATCTTTGTATTCTTCAAGTTTGCGCATTATCCAATCTCTTTTTTCTTCAACAATGCTTTGAATTTGGTTTCCTGTTGCATACCAAGGCGCTTTTATTACAACTTCACCATTTTGTATTGATATATAAAAATTTTTAACTTTTGCTTTACTTACTGTATATGCTATTGTTTTATTTTGATATTTAATTGTTTTCATAATTCTTATCTCCTTTTGTGCTTATTTTCTCCCTTTTGTGAAGTTGTATATTTTTTATTTTCGTATGTTTGTTCTTAAAACTTATGTTCGATTTTTATTTTAATATTTATTTTTTTATTTGTCAATAGTTTTTTTAATTTTTATTAAAAAAAATCTAAGCTGGCAAAGTAAAATACTTCGCCAGCTTTCTTTGAGTAATCAATATGTAATTGCTGTTATTACGCCAATCAAGAAATCAGAAATGATGTACATTATTCTAGCAATTCTCCTAATGTTATAAATATTTTCGTTTGCATCATCACCAATTAGTGTTGAAAGTACAATCTCTGCTACTACTGTCAGAACTAATATTAATATTAATATTTTGCTCCGAGCAGTAAAATTAGTGCAATAGCCTATGACTCGTCCTATCATGAACATTAATGTTGCTACTAATGATATAATTATATATGATTCCGTGGTTGCACTTATTTTAAATGATAATACATTAATCATTAGGATTAATATTCCAACTAATCCAGTTTCTATTAAAAATGCTTTAAAATTTTTACTCAAAGCTATTCCTCCCTTCTTTTTATGAACAGTAATAATTTATTTAAAACTAAATAATGAGAGGAACATTTCCCTCTCACTATTTAGTGAATATAGGGAAACCCTTATGTACTTTCAAACAAATTATATCACATTTACATAAAATTGTAAATATATTTTAGTTTTATTCATAAATGGTTGTTATTATGTACTAGTCTTTGTCATACATTTTTCTTAAGGAAGTTTTAGTTTGAAATATAAAATTTTTCATTACTATATTTTTCTTCCAAGTAAAGTAAGAAAGGAATTGATTTATGGGACTTACTAACTCATCAACTGGAAGTAAATTAAATGATCAAACTGGCTTTACAGAAGGATGTGATTACAAAATAACTTTAGCTGGTAATCCTAATACTGGAAAGTCTACTATTTTTAACAGTTTAACTGGTATGCATCAACATACTGGAAATTGGACTGGTAAAACTGTTGAAAATGCTGCTGGTATTTGCACTTACAAAGCAAAAAAATATTTATTTGTCGATATTCCTGGTACATATTCTCTTATGGCTGATTCTGAAGAAGAAAAAATTGCTAAAGATTATATTTCTTCTGGAATTGCTGATGTTACAGTTGTTATTATTGATAGTACAAGATTGGAAAGAAATTTAAATCTTGTGTTTCAGATAATGAATTTAACTGATAATGTTGTTGTTTGTGTAAATCTTTTAGATGAAGCTCAAAAAAAAGGAATTTCTATTAACTTAAAGAAACTTTCTGAAGAATTAGGAGTACCTGTTGTTGGCACTATTGCTAGAAAAAAGTCAACTTTATCTAATCTTCTTAAAACTATTAACATGGTTTGTACCGGTGAAATTATTTGTATTCCTAATAAGATAGATTTTACAAATAATCAAGATGAAAATGTCAAGCTGATTTTTGACAAAGCTCATGAAATAGCAGAGAAAGTTTGCACTTTTTCTAATTCGAATTACAATGAAAGAGATAAAAAAATAGATAAAATATTAACATCTAAAAAATTTGGTATACCAATTATGATTCTTTTTTTCTGCTTAATTTTTTGGATTACCATTGTTGGAGCTAATTACCCATCACAGCTTTTGTCTAATTTTTTCAGCTTTTTAGAGCCTTACATTTCTGGATTTTTACTATTTTTGAAAGTTCCAGACTGGTTATTTTCACTTTTAATAGATGGTGTTTATACAACTGTTACTTGGATTGTTAGTGTTATGCTTCCACCTATGGCTATATTTTTTCCACTATTTACTCTACTTGAAGATTTAGGTTACCTTCCTAGAATTGCTTTTAACCTAGATAAATGTTTTAAAAAGTGTTGTAGTTCTGGAAAGCAAGCTTTAACTATGTGTATGGGCTTTGGTTGCAATGCTGCTGGTGTTATTGGTTGCAGAATTATAAGTTCAAAAAGAGAAAGATTAATTGCTATTTTAACTAATTGTTTTGTTCCTTGTAATGGTCGTTTTCCATTTTTAATTACCATTGCAACAATTTTCTTTACTGGAGCAATTAGCTCTGGTCAAAATTTTAAAAGTAGCTTAATATCAACTTTTGTTGTTTTTCTTGTAATATCAATAGGCATCATGTTTACCTTCTTTATATCGAAGTTGCTTTCTCTTACTTTATTAAAGGGGAAAACTGAAGGAGCTATTTTAGAGCTTCCTCCTTACAGAAAACCACAGATTGGTAGAATACTAGTAAGTTCAATTGTTGATAGAACTCTTTTCGTTTTAGGAAGGGCTTTAAGTGTTGCTATTCCTGCTGGAATTATTATTTGGGTACTTTCTAACATTAATGTTAATGATATTAGTCTTTTAACTTATATAGCTAACTTTTTTGACCCTTTTGCTAGACTTATGGGATTAGATGGTTATATATTAACTGCTTTTATACTTGGTCTCCCTGCTAATGAAATTGTACTTCCTATTATTCTTATGTGCTATACCAAAGCTGGCACTTTAGTTAACTTAGAAAATATACAAAGTATTTTTAGCATATTAATTCAAAATGGTTGGACAATAATAACTGCAATAAATGTAATGTTATTTTCTACTCTTCATTTCCCTTGTGGAACGACTTTGCTTACCATAAAAAAAGAAACAGGAAGTTTAAAATGGACTGCTCTTTCCTTCTTAATTCCTACTGTTTGTGGAATTATAGTTTGTATGTTTACTAATTTAATTTATAATATTATAGTGTAAAAATTGGTCAGTACAAACTGACCAATTTTATGCAACTTTAATTCCTGTATCTATTACTTCTTGAATAAATGGTGTACTAATATTTTCATAATCTTCCTTTTTTATTGGATGTGGTTCTATTCTAGTATCTATCTTCCAAGTATATCCTATCAAGTTTGCACCATCCTCTATTATATCTTTAAAATCACTTGATATAATGGCAATATCTATATCACTATCTTCATTTTCTGTTCCTTTGGCATAAGAGCCAAATAATATTATCGTTTCAATTTTATAATATTTACTTATCTTCTTTATATACTTTTGTATAGAATTCATTATTTCTCTATTAATAGACTTTTCAACCATTTATATACCTCCTCAATATTTTTTACTTGTAGAGCCGTATATTCATCTGTACATTTTTCATAGAAACTCTCTTTATAGTCATCATATCTAGCACTTAATTTTACTATATATCTAAAAAATTTCACCAATCAAATCATAATCTCTTACATCTGTTATTTTGCACTTTACAAATGTATTTATTTCAGCATCACCTTTTAAATATATATAACCATCTATTTCTGGTACGTCCATATATGTCCTTCCTACAAAGTACAGTTCTTTATCATCTGTTACTATTGCATCTTCTATCAACACTTCGTAAGTTTTTCCAATATGTTTTTCTAAATTTTCTTTTGAAATTTGTTGTTGTAATTTCATTATTTTATTATATCTTGCCTTTTTAGTTGATGGATGAACTTGATTTGGCATTTTTTCTGCTCTTGTTCCTTCCTCTTTTGAATATGCAAAACATCCTAGCTTATCAAATTTTGCCCATTTTACAAACTCATATAATTCTTCAAAGTCTTGCTCTGTTTCTCCCGGAAATCCTACCATTAATGTACTTCTTATTATAACTTCTGGTATTTCTTTTCTTAATTTTGTAATTAATTCTTTTATACTTTTATTTGTTGATTTTCTATTCATTTTTTTAAGTATATTATCTGATATATGTTGCATTGGAATATCAAAATATTTACATATCTTTTTATTATTTTTTACTTCTTGCACCAATTCTTCTGTAATTGTTTCTGGATATGAATATAAAAATCTAATCCATTTTACGCCATCTATTTTACTTATTTTATTTAATAATTCTGCAAGTTTTGGCTCTCCATATATGTCTTGTCCATATTTAGTTGTATCTTGTGCTATTATTATAAATTCTCTTATTCCTTTTTTGACTAATAATTCTACTTCTTCTAATATATCTTCTTCTTTTCTACTTACATATCTTCCTCTTATATATGGTATTGCACAAAATGTACAAAAATTATTACATCCTTCTGCAATTCTTATATAAGCATAATTTACTCCTGTTGTAACTACTCTATCTAAGAAATCTAACTCATTATTTTTAGCCTTATCAAATTTATTTTTTATTAAATGTTCAACTTCGTTCCAAAATGTTTTATACTCACTAAATTTTATAAATAAATCTACTTCTGGTATTTCTTTTATAAGCTCATCTTTATATCTTTCTACTAAGCAACCTGTTACTATTAAATATTTACAATTTTGCTTTTTATATTCTGCCATTTCTAAAATAGTATTTATTGCCTCTTCTTTAGCTTGAACTATAAATCCACACGTATTTATTACTATAATATCAGCTAATTTTGGATCATTTACTATTTCGAATTTTTTCTTTTTAAAAATACCTATCATCATTTCTGTATCTATCAAATTTTTGCTACAGCCAAGTGATATAAATCCTACTTTCATTTTTACCTCTTACATTTTATATTAATTCTTTTTTAATAAGTTCGATATTTTATTTTTTTGTTAAAATAGAGTTTAACCTATCTACCCCTCTTACCAATTTGTCATAAGTATTTTTATCTATGGTACTTGCATCAGAGCCATAATCTGCAATTTCTGCCTTCATATCTAATATTTTGTATCTTTCTTCTTTATATTCAGTTCCTTTATCAATCATATAAACTGGTGTATAATCAACTTTATAAAGTGATGCTACTCCTTCTTTGTCAACAAATATTTGAATATTCAAAATAAGCTCCAAATTTGCATTTTCTACTGCAAAGTCTGATGTGTAATCTCCTACTGAATATGCAACAAAGCAATCTTTGAAATCTTGATTTTGCATAATTTCCATTTTTTGTACTGCTGATGGGTGTGCTCCAATTATTATATCTGCTCCATTGCTAATCAAAAATTTTGCTTGTTCTTGTTGAGTCTTATTTACTTCATTGGTATTAACACTTCCCCAGTGCATCATTACTATTGTTATCTGAGCATTTTCTTCTGCATATTCCAAATCTTTTTTTACTAAATCTTCTGAATAAATATTTACTCCTTGTTTATAATTGTCATAGGTATATGCTGTAATTGCAATTTTTGTATTTTTTATTTCTATAATTTTTACTCTATTTTCTGGAGCTTCATCATAAGTTCCAACTGTTTCAATATCTATTGATTCAAGATAATTTTTAGTATTATTTAGTCCATCTATACCATTATCTAATGCATGATTATGTGCTAAACTAACAAAGTTAACTCCACTATTTTTTACAGCATCTGCAAAGCTTTTTGTTTCGTCTGTTATTGTTGTTTCATAAGTTCCTAAAGTAAAGTCTGAATCTTTAAAGTATTTAGATATATCTGTAAAAATGCTGTTATAATCTTTACCATAATTTTTTAAATTATTTCCACATAAAATATCTCCAACTGCTGCTAATCTAATTATTTGGTTAGTTTTATACTCATTTACGCTATTCATTTGTGCTGATGTTGATGTATAAATATCTTCTATTTGTGCATCAATTCTAGCTTTTTCCTCAGCAATTTTTTCTCTTTCTTTTATATTTAAAAACTGCATTATCGCAATACAAACAACTATTACTATTATTGATATAATACTTAATCTTACAAAAGTTTTATTGCTAATTAACTCTAATATTTTATTATCTTTTCTTCTAGTTCTTGACCTTCTATTTGACATTTTTCTATTCCTTTTACCTATTAATCTTTTAACTTATTGATAGTATATCTATAATCTTTTGAATTAATTATAGATGTTCCTGCAACTGCAATATCAGCTCCTGCATCTTTTAACATTTTAATATTATCTAAGTTAACTCCACCATCTACTTCAATTTCTGTATCTAAATTATTTGAATCTATATACTCTCTTATTTTTTTTATTTTTTCTATTGTTTCTGGAATAAGACTTTGGCCACCTTCTCCCGGTTCTACTGTCATAACCATTACACTATGTATTAAAGGCAAATATTCATAGATATTTTCAACTGGTGTATTAGGACTTATCGCTATTCCTACTTTTGAATATTGTTTTATATAATTTATTAAATTAATTACTTCTTCCTTGTCTTTAGTAGCTTCTATGTGAAATGTTATACAATTTGGCTCATTTGGAGAAAATATATCTACATACTCTTTTACATTTAAAGTCATTAAATGTACATCTAATGGAATATTTGTAATATTTTTTAAATTATCAGAGTATATTTTCATTTTTTCTACAGTATCATTTTTAACAAACTTTCCGTCCATTACATCAATATGAAAATAATCTGTGTGTGCTGTTTCTAATCTATAAAATGTATGAACCGATTCTTCCTCTTTAACATTTAATAAAGATGTTGCTATTTCCATTTAATTTTTCCACCTTTTATAATTTTTTTGTCGAACAATATTATAACATAAAAAGTATTTTTTTATAAATAATTATTTACCACTTTTTTATATTTTTTAGTTCTTCATATATTTTGCAATAATTTTCATATCTTGATTCTGATATTTCTTGATTGTTTTTAGCTCTTTTTACTGCACACTCTTCATCTGCTTCTTTTATATGACTACAGCCTATGTAATTACATTTTTCCATAAATGGTTTAAATTCTTTGAAAAAATGAGATAAATCCTCTTTTTCTATTTCTGATATTTCAAAAGTTGAAAAGCCTGGTGTATCTGCAACAAATGTATTTTTATCTATTTCATATAATTTAACGAGTGTTGTTGTGTTTTTTCCTCTTTTGCTTTTTTCACTTATATCACCTTCAGAGGTTACTACATCATTAAATAAAGCATTAATTATAGTTGATTTTCCAACTCCTGAATTACCTGATAAAACAGATATTTCTCCTAGCAAATTTTCTTTTAAATTTTCTATTCCTGCTTTTTCTTTTGCTTTTAACTTCACTACATCATATCCAATATTTTTGTATATGTTAAATATTTTTTCTATTTCATTTTCTTCTACTAAATCACATTTGTTTATAACAATTAATGATTTTACTCCTAAACTTTCTGCAAATGCCAACTGCTTGTCTAATAATAATAAATCTGGCTTTGGATGTTTCATTGATATAACAAATACTATCTGTGTAATATTAGCAATCTTCGGTCTTTTTATATAGTTTTCTCTATCATATATTTTTTCTATTACATTTTCTTTTTCTGAAAATTCTACTATATCTCCCACAACTGGAGTAATCCCAATATTTTTAAAACTACCTCTTGCTAAACATTTATATATTTCTTTGTTTTCTTGATTTATTACTTTATATAAATTGCTTATATTTTCAATTATTATTCCTTTCATTAAATGTCCACCTTTATTTTCATATAATGCACATTAAATATTAAATTTAATGTGCATTAACTTTTTATCTATCACTTATATAGCAAGTTGCATTGTTGTCATATTCATCTATGTCTATTTCATCAGTAATTGACTTAGTTTGACCATTTTGTGTTATTCTAATTTCTATTTTTTGTTTTCCTGAACCTGTTATTGTTCCTAAGTCTGCACTCTTTCCAACAGTTACAGATTTTTCACTTATCTTTTTGTTTCCGTTTACTATTAATGTTAAAATAGCTGTATTGCTTTCTTTTCCTGTTGTATTTGTACTATTTTCATTTTCACTACTTTTAGCTACTTCTGGTACATTTTCTAATATTAATTTTATAGTTTTTTCTTCTTTTTCAATTTTATTTACAGTAATATCAACTGTTGTTCCTGTTTCAACTTCTTTTCCAGATTCAACACTTTGTGAAATTACTTTTCCGTTTTCTTTTTCTTTATCATTTATATAAGTTATATTTGCTTTTAAATTAGCATTTACTAAAGTTGCATTTGCTGTTCCTTCATCCATCCCTATTACATAAGGAACTTTTGTCTTTTCTGCTCCACTACTTACTTGTACTTTAACTTCATCACCAGATTTAACTATAGTTCCTTCTGCTGTTTCTTGCCCTATAATGTAACCTTGCTCAACAGTTGGACTAGTTTTTATTTCTTCTATTAATGTAATTCCCATTGATGTTGCCATTTCTCTTGCCTCATCAACTTTTTTACCTATAAAACTTGGAAGTTCAAAAGTTTCAGGGCCTTTACTTACTATTACTTTGATAGTAGTGTCTTTTTCTACTTTTTCTGCATTTTCTTTAAATTCAGGTGTTTGAGAAATAATTTTTCCAGCCTCTACCTCACTGCTTGCTGCTTCTTCTGACTCTATTTTTAATCCTAATGATTGAGCTTTTGACTCAGCCTCGCTAAGGGTCATATTTACTAAGTTTGGAACTTCAACTTTTACTTTAATACCTCCATCTAGTGCTAGTTTTGTTCCAAAAAATACTAAAAGAAATATTAGTATTAAAGCTATAATAAATATTAAAATTTTTACTTTTGGGTGCTTTTTAAAGAATTTTCCTTTTTGTTTAGAATCTTCTTTTTCTGTTTTAACTGCTTTCATAACTCTGGTATATTCGCCATCTTTGTTTTCAATTATAACAAAATCACCATCTGGGTCTTTTAAAGCTTTAGCTAAATCTTTAAGCATTTCTGTTGCTGATTGGTATCTTTCAGTTGGCTCTTTTCTCATTGCTTTTACAACAATTTGATTAATTGCTATCGGTATATTTTTGTTGATTTCTATTGGTTCTTTTGGTTCTTCTTGCATATGTTTAAGTGCTACTGATACAGGAGTATCTGCATCAAATGGTACTTTACCTGTAAGCATTTCAAACATTACAACACCTAATGAATAAAGGTCTGATTTCGCATCTGTTATTCCACCTTTTGCTTGTTCTGGTGAGAAATAATGTACAGAACCTATTGTTGTTCCAAAAGCTGTTATTGTTGAATTTGAAACTGCTTTTGCTATTCCAAAGTCTGTAACTTTTGCAATTCCATCTTCAGTAATTATTATATTATGTGGTTTTATATCTCTATGAACAATTCCATTTTTATGTGCTTCTTCTAGTGCAGAGGCAATTTGCATAGCTATATTTACTGCCCATTTCCAAGAAATTGTGCCATCTTTTTTTATTATTTGTTTTAATGTTTTACCTTTAACTAATTCCATTACTATGTAGTATAAATTATTTTCTTCTTCGTATCCTACATCATAAATTGATACAATATTTGCATGAGAAAGTCCTGCTGCTGATTGAGCTTCTGTATTAAATCTTTTTATAAAGTCTGTATCAGTCGTGTATTCATCTTTTAAAACTTTTACAGCAACATATCTATTAAGTACATGGTCTTTTGCTTTAAAAACAGTTGCCATCCCGCCATTTCCAGCTTCTTCTAAAATTTCATACCTATTACCTATAATTTTACCTATTAAGTTCATAATTGACTACCTACATGTTAGTAAAAAAATTACTAACACTCCTCCTTTCTTTTGTATGTAAGGCCTTGTCTTACATAAATATCGGTATCATCTTATAATTATTGCTGTTATGTTATCGTTTCCACCTAGGTCATTTGCTCTTTGTACTAACATTTTGGTTGCATCTGCTGGATTTTCATTAATAATTTTTTCAACTTCAGATTCTGTTACCATATTAGTTAAACCATCTGAGCACATCAAAATAGTATCTCCATCAGTAAATCCACATACAATCTCATCTGATTCTACATAAGTTGTACATCCAAGAGCCTTCATAAGCATGTTTTTCTTTGGGTGATTTACACTTTCTTCTTTAGTAATCTTTCCCTCATCTACTAACTGTTGTACATAACTGTGGTCTTTGGTTAATTTACGCATTATTCCTTTATGCATTTTATAAACTCTACTATCTCCTATATGTGAGATAAAAGCTTTATTTTCATATATTAAACATATATCTAATGTTGTTCCCATATTACTTATTTCTGCATTTTCTTTTGATTTTTCGAACACTATCATATTTGCATATTGAATACTACTTTTTAATAAATTTAGTAAATCATCTTTTTCTGTTTTGTTTTTATCAAAATTGGTTAAAATATAATTTTTAGCTGTCGTTACTGCTAGTTTGCTTGCAATTTCTCCACCATTATATCCACCCATCCCATCTGCTAATATAAAAAGTTGTACTTCATCATCTGGGTAACTTATATAAAAATAATCTTCATTAATTTCTCTTGCTTTTCCCACATCTGAGGTTGCAAAAGCATTTGCCATTAA
>CANQCW010000026.1 GCA_947591055.1 uncultured Clostridia bacterium
CTAAAAAGGAAGGTGAAAAAAGTGCCAAATAGAAAGTTAGGAAAAACAACTGACATAAGATTAGCAATGCTAAAAGGCTTAACAACAGATTTAATTTTACACGAAAAAATAGAAACAACAGAAGCAAGAGCCAAAGAAGTAAAAGCAATAGCTGATAGTTTAATTTCACTTGCTGTAAAAGAAAAAGACAACTTTGAAGAAGTTGATGTTAAAGTTGTTAAAGCAAAATTAGATAGCAAAGGAAATAAAGAAACAGAACTAGTAAAAAGTAAAAATGGTAAAGAATTCTTAAAAGTTGTTAAAGAAGAAAAGACAGAAAAAAGACAAAAAGACAAGCCATCTAGACTTAATGCTAGAAGAAAAATGATGACAAAATTAAATAAAGTAAAAGATAGCGAAGGAAATAAAATTGATTTAACAGATAAATTATTTAATGTAATAGCTCCTAGATATGCATCAAGAGTAGGAGGATATACACAAATAATAAAGAAGGGTGCTCGTAGAGGAGACTCAGCAGAAGTAGTTATCTTAAAATTAGTTTAATTTAATAAAAATTGGGAGATTTATTGATTCTCCTAATTTTTTTGCTAATATAATAGATGTAATATAAAGAATTTAAAAGAATTGATTATATTTTTATTTCACTAAATAAATCAAGCAGGGACTTTTAGAATTTTCCCTGCTTTGAATTTGGCTAAGAAAAAATATTAAAGAAACTATTTTAAATTTAAAATCTTATAAGCACTACAAAGATTGCAACCTTGACAATATACCACTTTATCTCCAAATATAAGTTCAATAGTTTTAATAAAATTATCTTTAGGACTTATAAGATGCAAATTTATTTTATAAGGAATAAGTCCAACTAAAGTATTTAGAACATAATCATTATTACAAAAAGTTATATCTGAAAGATATTTTGAATCAAAAACTTCTAAATCTATTAAGTTACCTTCTTCAGATAATAGCAATGCTTCATTTCCTACATATATTAAATTAACTAATTTTTCATCTGGAACTCTTGAATCAACATATCCCTTTAATAAATTAACAAATTCAATATATTCTTTATCTAATATAAATTGATTAACTGCTTCTTGCAATAAAGTTTTTAAATATTCTGTATATTCTTTTAATTTAAAATTAATAAAACCTTCTAATACAACAGATTTATTAGATTTTATAAAACTTCTTAAAGGCCCATATATTAAAGCAAATTTTTGTTCTTTTTCAAACTCTGATATTTTATCTATTAAAATTTTATATTCGTCAAATATAATTTTTTTATCATTTTTGTCAAAATAAAAATAATCGAAATTTATTAATCTTTTTATAATTTTTTCTTCATAAAAAGAGATAATTGTTTTTGAAATAATTCCTGATATAAAATCAAAAAAAACGTCATTATTTTCACCCATATAATGAACTATTATGTTATTATACAGTTTAAAAGAGTGTTTTGAATATTTTATATCATCAAGTTTTGCTATATTAATTTCACTAGCTATATTATCTAGCAAAGCGATATTATTTTCTTTTATGCATATTGAGACCATAAATCCTCCATATCGTCATTAGTATTTACTTGTTATAGATATATTATTCATTAAAAATTTTTCTGCTATTGATTTTAAAAATTAAATAAGTTATAATTTATTCGTGAAAAAATCTTTAAATACAAATGTAATTTGATGATAATGAACAATTGACATAAAACTTATTAAACATTGGAGGAAGTATAAATGCCTAGAACAAAAGGAGCTAAATCACAAAGAGAGCAAAAAAGAAAAGAAAAAGAATTGCAAAGAAAATTAAATATTACTGTTATGATAATTATAGTGGTAAGTATATTACTTGCAATTTTAATATATACAAAATCTGGATATTTAGGAAAATCATTAAGTCCAATGCTTGGTGGTGTTTTTGGATATATAAAATATTTAATTCCAGTAGGTCTAATGATAATGGCACTTTACATTGCTCACGATAGAGATACAAAATATTATTCTACTAAATTAATAATGTTTTTAGTAATTTTAGTATTAATAGATGTTGTACTTACGTGTTATCAAGTATCAAGTGGCAATATAGATGTAAATGGAGAATTTGAAAAAGCTTTATCAAGAGCTTATGATTTAGGAACAAGAGATTTAGGTGGAGGAGTTATTGGTGCATTTTTAGCATATCCATTAATTAAATTTATAGGAACTTCTGGAGCAATTATAGCTTCTATTGGTGTAACTTTAATTTTGATTGTATTTATATTTAGTTTGCACCCAGCAGATACAATATCAAAATACATGGATAAATTTTTGAATAAGAAAAATAATGAAGATTTAGGAAAAGATGAAAATGTAGTTGTAGAGGATAATAAGAAATTTTCTTTATTTGGAAAAATGGGCAAAGACAAGCAAGCAAATAGAGAAAATGAGCCATTAGAAGAGCAAATTACAATTAATTTAAAAGAACCTAAAAAATATGACCACTCACAAGATGCTTTAGATGTACCTAATTTTAAATCAGGCAAAAGAGCTACAATAGGAAGTATTAGTAGTCAAAATTTAAGCCAAAAAACAAATTTATCACAAGTTGATAATGGAAAAGAATTATTTGCAAAACAAGAAATAGAAAAAGAAGAAAAAACAAAAGAAGTTTTACAACTTGAGCATGCTTTAAGAGTTGAAGATGAAAAATATGAATTTCCTCCAGTTGAGCTATTAGCAACTGGAAAAGGAAATGATGAAGCTGGAAGTAGAAAACAGCTTTTAGCAACAGCTGAAAAATTAAGAAAAACACTATATAGTTTTGGAGTATCTGCTAAAGTTGAAAATGTTTCAGTTGGCCCTGCTATTACAAGGTATGAACTTGCTCCAGCTGAAGGAGTAAGGGTTAGCAAAATAGCTAATTTATCTGATGATATTGCTTTAAGCTTAGAGGCTGAAACAATTAGAATAGAAGCACCAATTCCAGGAAAACATACAGTTGGAATTGAGGTTCCTAATAAGGCAAAAGAAGTTGTTGCTTTAAGAGATATAATAGAATCTGATAAATTTACTGATTCAAAATCAAAAGTTGCTTTTGCCTTAGGAAAAGATGTTGGAGGAGATGCTGTTGTTACAGATATTGCTAAAATGCCTCACTTACTTATAGCTGGTAGTACAGGTTCTGGTAAATCTGTTTGTATCAATACATTGATTACAAGCATTATTTATAAAGCAAAACCTAGTGAAGTTAAACTTCTTATGGTTGACCCAAAAGTTGTTGAACTTTCTGTATATAATGGAATTCCACATTTACTTATTCCAGTTGTTACTGACCCTAAAAAGGCAGCAGGAGCTTTAGCTTGGGCTGTACAAGAGATGGTAAACAGATACAGTTTATTTGCAGGAAAAAATGTTAGAGATGTAAAAGGCTATAATGAAGCTGCTGAAAAAGCTGGTGAACCAAAATTACCACAGATAGTTATTATTATAGACGAGCTTGCTGACCTTATGATGGTTGCAGCAAAAGAAGTTGAAGATGCAATTTGCAGACTAGCACAAATGGCAAGAGCAGCAGGTATGCACTTAGTTATTGCAACTCAAAGACCATCTGTTGATGTTATAACAGGTATAATTAAAGCAAATATTCCATCAAGAATAGCATTTGCTGTTTCATCACAAGTTGATTCAAGAACTATATTAGACAGTGCAGGTGCTGAAAAACTTTTAGGCAAAGGTGATATGTTATTTTATCCAACAGGTGCAACTAAACCAACAAGAATTCAAGGAGCATTTGTTTCTGACAAAGAAGTAGAAAATATAGTAAAATTCATACAAAAAGACGGAGAAAGCCAATATGATGAAAGAATAATAGAATCAATAGAAAGAGCAGATGAGCCTGAAAAAGTATCTAACAAAGATGATGATAATGATGGAGTAGATGAATTATTAGATGATGCAATTGAAATGTGCATTGAAACTGGTCAAGCTTCAACTTCATTTATTCAAAGAAGATTTAAAGTGGGATATGCAAGAGCAGGAAGAATAATAGACCAAATGGAAGAAAGAGGCATAATTTCTGGATATCAGGGAAGCAAACCTAGAGAAGTATTAATGAGCAAGGAAAGATGGCAAGAATTAAAAATGGGACAAGATAGTGTAATAAATCAAGAGGAAAACATAGCTGAACAAGATAATGTAGAAAATAATGTAGAAGGGGAGTAGATTGATTTGAGAAGCAAGATTTTAGCAAAAGATTACAAAGAAGAATTAGCTAATATTGCAGAACAAAAAAGGTTTTCGTTAAATACAGGAAACCTACTACTTAGTATGTTTTACAAAACAGAAGATAGTTTTGATAATTATGAAAAAGTAAAAAGGGAAGTTCCAACTAGAGATGAATTTTTTGAAGAAATTGTAGGAAATGTAAAAAAATACTGCAACAATATACAAATTGCAGAACCTAATACAGAATTGGCTAAAACTCTTAAGAAAAATAAATGCAATATAATATCAGACGAAAATAGGACTACTAAAACTGTAATAACATTTCCAAATGAAAAGAATTTATTATATGGAATTTCTAAAGCTAGTATCCCAGATATTGATGAAACGCTTTCAACAACTGAAAAATCTATTTTAACAGCTATATTAATAGGAAAATGTATTTCAATATCAGAAGTTATTAGAGATTTTAATGGTTGGTCATGGTCAATACTTCCTAAAGAAATTGAAAGCACAGAGTGCAATATTATTTATGAACTTTTAGTGTATTTATATGGATACAAATTTATAAATAATATTGATAGTGGAAGTTTGAAAAAATTAAAGTCTAACATGCCAAAAGAATTATGGAACGAGCTTGAAAAAGTTGCAACTCAATTTTATTTATCTTATGATAAAGCAGAAAATGAACGAGTTTTGAAAATGCTTGCCGAATATAAAACAAAGTTAAATAAAATGAAAAATCAAAAAGAATTTATAGAAGAAATAACAGAAGAAAAAAAGGAAAAACTTATTGAAATTCGCAAAATTGATAGTATTTTGAGTAATGCATCAGAACTAAAGAAACAATATTTAGCATATAATAGCAAACTCCCAAACGAAGAAAAAATATTTAGCGTAAGTAATTATGCAGAACTTCTTGAAAAAAGAAGAAAAGATATTATGGAACAAATGAATATTTACAACAAGATGCAAAATCCAAATGAATTTATTAAATATAGAGATGAAATAAAATTAAAAGTTAAGTTTTTTGAAACAAAAACAGATATAACAAAGTTTCAAAATGAATTTTTAAAATGTTTTGAAAAAAAGATAGAAGCAACAAATGACAGAAAGGGCATAATTGATTTATTATATGAAATAAGATATTTAAATTTCATACCAAATTGCAAAATGAAATTAACTGATTTAGAAAGAAAAATTATTCCAAAAGCTATAAATGCAAGAGTACTAAATCCTATTTCTAATAATGATGACTTAGATTATAGAATTTTAAAAGGAATATTTGAGACACAAGTTATATCATTAGAAGGATTATATATTAAATTAGGTGCATCAAAAGAAGGATTAAGTGTAATAATATTTGATGGAGATAATATTGAACAAAAATATGATGTAGCACTTCCAGAAGGAAGCAGTGTAGAAATACGAAAACCTAAAAAGACAAAAATTTTTGAATAAAAATTGAGAAAGGAGAAATGTTAGGATAAATAACTAACATAAAGAAACAAATGAAGATAACTTTTCTAGGAGCAACAAGGACTGTTACAGGATCAAATTTTTTGGTAGAAGGAGCGGGAAAAAGATTTTTAGTTGACTGTGGGCTTCATCAAGGAAAAATGGAAGAAGAACTTTTAAATGATAAACCTTTTGAATATGATGTAAATAGTATTGATTTTATGCTTCTTACACACGCACATATAGACCACGCAGGAAGAATACCAAAGCTTTACAAAGATGGATACAGAAATCCAGTATATGCCACTAAAGCTACGGTTGACCTTTGTGAAATAATGTTACCAGATAGTGGTCATATTCAAGAAACTGAAAATGAAATAAGAAATAAAAAGCGCAAAAGAGCAGGTCAAAAAGTTTTGCTAGAGCCATTATATACTGCACAAGATGCAATTGATTGTATGGAAATATTTAAAAGAGTAAATTATGATGAAATTGTAGATGTATCACCTAATATACAAGTTAGATTTAATGATGCAGGCCATATGTTAGGATCAAGTATTATTGAAATATGGATTACAGAAGATGGAAAACAACAAAAGATAGTATTCTCAGGAGATTTAGGTAATAATGATATTCCTCTTTTAGCTAGTCCAACTATGATAGATAGTGCAGACTATTTAATAATGGAATCAACTTATGGAAATAGATTACATCTAAGAAATGATGATAAAGCAGAACTATTTTTAAATATTGTATCTGAAACTATTAACAATGGTGGAACTGTTGTAATTCCTTCATTTGCAGTAGGTAGAACTCAAGAAATTTTATATGAATTAAATAAAATAAAAGACCAACACAAAGATGATTCAGAATTTCAAAAGAAATATCAAACTTTAATGAGCATACCAGTTTATGTTGATAGTCCTCTTGCTGTGTCAGCAACAGAGGTTTTTAGAAAAAATATGGATTTATTTGATGATGAGATAAAAGAGTTTATATCAAGAGGAGATAATCCACTAGAATTTCCAGGTCTTCATTTTACAAAATCAGTTGATGAATCTAAGGCTTTAAATGAATCAAATGAGCCTTGTATAATTATATCTGCAAGTGGTATGTGTGATGTTGGTAGAATAAAGCATCACTTAAAACACAATATATGGAATCCACTTAGTACAATTTTATTTGTAGGATATCAAGCACCTGGTACACTAGGTAGAAGAATAGTTGATAGAGAGCCTAAAGTAAAGCTTTTAGGAGAAGAATTTGCTGTTAAAGCAAGAATTGAATATATAGAGGGATTTTCAGGACACGCAGACCAAACAGGACTTTTATCATTTGTAGGTTCATTTAGAGAAAGAATTCCAAAACATATTTTCTTGGTTCATGGTGAAGAAAATTCGCAAGAAACTTTGAAGGAAAAAATTATAGAAGAAACTGGAATTGGAGTTAGTATTCCTGAATATGGAGAAGAATATGTACTAGATGAAAAACTTGAAATGACTCAAAAATATAAAAATCCAGCTAAGAGAGAAATAGACAGAATAGAATTAATTGATAAGATGCAATCACTTGAAGATGAACTTGAAGAAATGAAACAAGCTTTAAAAGAAAATATAAGATTACAACTAAGCTCAGATGATGATTTAACAAAATTAAATAATAGAGTGGTTGATTTAAGAAAACAAATAGTTGATATTATGAACAGAGAGGAAAACTAATGAAAAAGAAGTATTATAATGACGCATTTATAGGAAATAAAAATATAATAGCTAGTTTTAGTAAATATGGAGAGCTTTTAAGACTTTATTATCCACTTCCAGATTACAGACAATATTCAAGTTTTTTCCATGTAGGAGTTAAAGTAAATGATTCTAATATCATATATTTACATAATGATATAAATAATAGATATAAACAATATTATAATAATAAATCAAATGTACTAAATACAGAAATAGAAAATACATATTTTAATTTAAATATAAAGCAAACAGACTGTGTAATGCTTAACCAAGATGTATTATTAAGAAAATATGAACTTAAAAATGAAAATTCAATAGATTTAGATATTAAATTTTTAGTACACTCTGAAGTAATTTCATCATATAATAACATGGCTGGTGGTATGATTGAAAATGATGCACTTATTCAGTACAGTCATAATTTTACTTGTGCAATATTTTCAAAAGAAAAATTGTATAGCCATCAATTGAATAATGTAGAAAGAAATATTAATTCAGGGGAAATTTATGATAAAGATTATATAGGGATGTCTAAAGACTCTGCTATAAGCTATAATTTAGGAACATTAAAACCAGGTGAAAAAAGAGAATTTACTTTAATTGTATTTTTAAAATATGATGACGGAAGTATTTCAGAAGTAATTGAAAAAATCGACAAATTAAGAAAAATAAATGTTGATAAAGAAATTGACAAAGTAGATAACTATTGGAATAAGTATTTGGAAGAACATAATACATTAAAATTAAAAAAAGATGGAACGGAATTTGGAAACAAGCTAGTAGATATATATTATAGAACAATTTTATTTATGCCACTATTAGTAAATGAAAAAACAGGAGCAATTATAGCATCTCTAGAGGTTGATGAAGAAAGAGATAAATGCGGTAAATATGCATATTGCTGGCCAAGAGATGCAATTATGATTTTGAATAATTTAGACCATCTTGGATTTTCTGATTTGACAGAAAAGTTTTATAGTGTATTTTTAAAAAATACTCAATGCAAAAATGGTATGTGGGAGCAAAGATTTTTCTCAGATGGAAGACTTGCTCCATGCTGGGGATATCAAGTAGATGAAACAGCAATAGTTGTATGGGAAGCTTATGAGCATTATAAGTTTATTGAGAAAAGTACTGGCAAAAAAGATAAAAAATTCTTAAAAGATAATTTAAAAATGTTAGAACTTGCAACAAGATTTTTAGAAAAATATATTGATTTTATACTTGGAAAAGAAGAAAAAGAAGATTTAGTTAGAATTGAATTAGAAAAGAAATATAACTATAAAGAAAGAGATGAAATATATAAACATCCTAGTTATGATTTATGGGAACAAAATGAAGGTGTTCATCTATACTCATTATCTAGCATATTTGGAGCTTTCTCATCAATGATTAAAATATATGATGAACTTGCAGAACTATTTGTAAATAATAGATTAAAACAAGATGATATAATGTCAAATAAAGCTAGATATGAAAGCTATTTAAGAGAAATTAAACAATACATTTTAGAAAATTTAGTAGATAAAGAAAGACAAGTTTTACTAAGAAATAAAACAGATAGACTAACTGATATAAGTATGTTAGGCGCAGTTATTCCATTTGATGTATTTAAACCAGAAGAAAAAATAATAAAAAATACAGTAGAGCAGATAAATATGACAATTAGGACTTACTTAGGCGGTTATCTAAGATTTCAAGATGATTCATATATTGGAGGAAAAAATCCTTGGATAATAGCTACAGCTTGGATGGGTATGTACTATAAAAAGATTGGAGATACAGCAAAAGCAAATGAGTGCCTTAGATTTATAGTAAATAGTGCAACTCCACTAGGACTTCTTCCAGAACAAGCTAATAGTGATTTAAATGAAACTTGGGTAATTGGACTAGGTTGGTCACACGCTATGTTTATAGGAATGTTATTAGATTAAAAGAAAGGAAGCTATAATGGCTAAAACAAAAACTATATTTGTATGTAGTAGTTGTGGGTATGAATCTCCAAAATGGCTAGGAAAATGTCCAGCATGTAATGAGTGGAATACATTTTATGAAGAAAAATTACAACTAACAACATCATCAGGAACAAATGTAAAAATGAAGGAAACTGCAAAACCACTTTCCCTAAATCAAGTTGAAGGAAAAGAAGCAGTAAGGACTAAAACAGGAGTAGGTGAACTAGATAGAGTTTTAGGTGGAGGATTAGTAAAAGGCTCATTAGTACTTCTTGGAGGAGAGCCAGGTATAGGTAAATCAACTCTAATACTTCAAATATGCGACAAAATTGCAGATGATGGAAAAGTATTATATGTTTCAGGAGAAGAATCTGCTGAACAAGTTAAGCTTAGAGCTGATAGATTAAATATAAAAAATGACAACATTATGTTTTTAGGAGAAACAGATATTGATAGCATTGAAGCGGAAATAATATCAATGAACCCAAAGTTAGTTGTAATAGATTCTATTCAAACAATGTTTTCAAGTGAGATAACATCAGCAGCTGGTACTGTTAGTCAAGTAAGAGAAATTACATCAAGAATAATGAAATGTTGCAAACAAAATAAAATTACTACAATAATTATAGGTCACGTTACAAAAGACGGAAATATTGCAGGTCCTAGAGTTTTAGAACATATGGTAGATACAGTATTGTATTTAGAAGGAGAAAGATATTTTGCATATAGAATATTAAGAGGAGTTAAAAATAGATTTGGCTCAACAAATGAGGTTGGGATGTTTGAAATGCAAAATGAAGGGATGTGTGAAGTTACTAATCCTTCTAAAGTGTTAATTTCAGAAGAACAAGAAAAAGTACCAGGGTCAGCCATTGTATGTAGTTTAGAAGGTACTAGACCACTTTTAGTAGAATTGCAAGCATTAACAACACAAAGTTTTTATGGAATTCCAAAAAGGACAGGTAATGGAATTGATTTTAATAAAATAGCATTGTTAGTTGCTGTTTTAGAAAAAAGAGCACGGATTAAGTTTAGGAAATCAAGATATTTACTTAAATGTAGTAAGTGGGATGAAAATAACAGAACCTTCAGTAGATTTAGGAATAGCTTTAGTTATAGCCTCAAGCTATAAAAATACATATATTCCTAAGGATATGGCGATAATAGGTGAAGTAGGTTTAACAGGAGAAATAAGGTCAGTAAATATGATAGATAAAAGACTTAAAGAAGCAGAAAGACTAGGAATAAAAAAATGTATAATTCCAGAAAATAACAAAAAAATATTGAAAGATACTTATAAATTAGATATAATAGGAGTTAAAAATATTAATGATGCTCTAAGAGCAGTAGGAATATAAGTGAAAATATTAATGTTAAAAAACATTTATGTTTGACAATAAGCTAAATTAGTAGTATAAATATAAGAGGTCATAGGCTTATCCTTTAAAGCCTAAATACATAATTAAGGAATATAAAAGATGAAAGAAAAGAATGCAAAAACAAAAAAAGAAAAGAAATCTACAACAAAAGAAACAAAAAATAAAGAAAAAAGAAATTATTCCAAAGTAATATTATTAGTTATAACAGTTATTGCTATTTTGGTAGTATTAGGAGCAATAGCTTGGACAGTAAATACTGTAATTGCAAAAAATAATTATAAAGCAGAAAATCCAATAGCAACAATTGAAATAGAAAATATGGGAAAAATAACAGTAGAATTATATCCACAATATGCACCAAATACAGTAGCAAACTTTATAGCGCTAGCAAATAGCGGATTTTATAATGGACTTACATTTCATAGAACAATACCAGACTTTATGATACAAGGTGGAGATCCTAACGGAGATGGAACAGGAAATGCAACATTAAAAGATATAGGAGAAGATGGAGAAGATAACTATGCAATTAAAGGTGAATTTATAATTAATGGATTTACTAAAAATACTTTAAAACATACAAGAGGAGTTATCTCTATGGCTAGATCAGATTATTCTTCACTTGGACTATCTACACAAGGATATAATTCAGGATCATGCCAATTCTTTATAATGACAGCAGATAACACAAGCTTAGATGGTATGTATGCAGCATTTGGTAGAGTAACAGATGGTATGGACATAGTAGATCAAATATCTAATGTAGAAGTTGAAACAAGAGAATCAAACGATGAAAACTTAACAGCTGATAAACCATTAGATCCACCAGTTATAACATCTATTAGTGTAGACACAAAAGGAGTAGATTATGGAAAGCCAGAAACAGTAGAACCATTTGATTATTCTTCATATATAATGAGTCAATATTATAATCAATAATTTAAGTTTTGGTTAAAAAAATATTAAAAGGAGGTCAATATTTGACCTCCTTTTTAGACTTTACTGTGCATCAAATTTTAATATTTTCTGAATAGAACCTTCTGGAACATACAATACATAACTTATTTCGTCATGTTCCCGACATTTTACATAAAAAAGCAAGTTGTCTAATGCAATAAAATAAAAAACATCAGTTTTTAATGATGTTTTTCTTGAAATTATATAATATTAATGATATATTAAAACAGATATATAAAAGCAATATAAGGAGCAAGAAATGAAGAAAAAAATAATATGCACTATAATTGTAATACTTGTACTAATATCGTTTGCATTAACAGTATCAATACAATGGTTGTTTAATACATTTGGACATTTATCAATGGAAGAAATAGTATTCCATTTAAAATTTCCAATGGATGGAGCAAACACAGATATTGTATTTAAGTATATATGGCAAAGTATACCAATAATAATAGTATCAACAGTTGTAGTATCAGCATTATTAATATATCCAATTATTAAAAATATAAAGATAAGAAAAATTAAAATAAATACATCAGAACAGAAAAAAACAAGATATATCTCTTTAGCATTAGCAACAGGTGTATTAATCGCATGTATAGTGCGAGTTATTAATGTTACAAGCATTATAGAATATATAAAAAATCAAAATGATACATCACAATTTATTGAAAATGAATATGTTGATGCCAAAAATGTAAATGTTGAATTTCCGGAACAAAAAAGAAATTTAATATATATATATTTAGAATCAATGGAAAGTACATATTACTCAAAAGAAAATGGAGGCATTTCAAATGTTAGTTTAATACCAGAATTAGAAAAGCTAGCAAAAGAAAATGTAAGCTTTTCAAGTAAGGAAAAATTAAGAGGAGCATATTCATTATTTGGAACAACATGGACTGTAGGAGCAATGACAGCACAAACATTAGGAATACCATTAAAAATTGGAATAGATCAAAATGGATTAGCAGATTTTGATACTTTTTTAGAAGGAGCTTATGGAATAGGAGAAATCTTAGAAAAAGAAGGATATCATAATTATTTGATGTTAGGTTCAGATTCTGAATTTGGAGGAAGAAAAAATCTATATGAACATCATGGAAATTATGAAATATGGGACGCACACTCAGCTTTAGAAGAAGAAAAAATTACTGATAGAGTTTGGTGGGGATTTAATGATGAATTATTAATACAATTTGCAAAAGAAAAGATAACAAAACTAGCTGAAGAAGATGAACCATTTAACTTTACTATGCTTACTGCTGATACACATTTCGAAAATGGATATAAATGTGAGGACTGCGAAGAAAAATTTGATGAACAATATAAAAATGTAATAGCATGTTCAAGTAAAAAAATTGGAGAATTTGTAAAATGGATTAAAAATCAAAGCTTTTATGAAAATACAACAATAGTTATATCAGGAGATCATTTAACAATGCAACCAAACTTCTTTGAATCTGAAGATTACGATAAGACAGTTGTAAGTATAATTATTAATCCAGGGGTGCAAACTGAAAATGTAAAAAGTAGAAAATATTCAACATTTGATCTAATGCCAACAACATTAGCAGCACTAGGAGCAAAAATAGATGGTAATAAATTAGCATTAGGTGTAAACTTGTTTTCAGAGGAGCAAACATTGATAGAAAAATATGATATAGATTATGTAGAAACAGAATTAAAGAAAACATCCAAATTTTACAATAATTATATTTTATCTAAAAATAGATAATCATATAAATAATAATTTATTATAATGAAAAGTGAGGAAAAAGATATGATTAAGATATATAATACAAACTTAGAAACTAATAACACTTCAGTAATAGATACATTTGAAAAAGGAAGTTGGATTAATATGGTTGCTCCAACAGAAGAAGAAATAAATAAAGTATGTCAAGAATTAAAAATAAGAGATGAATTTATAAGATGTTCACTTGATTTGGAAGAACAAGCCAGAATAGATAGAGAAGAAGATGACGATACAAAATTATTTATCATAGATGTACCAGTTATTGAAAGAAATAAAAATACACATAAAGAAGAATGTACTACTATGCCAATAGGAATAATTTTTGTAAGAGATGACTATATAGTAACTGTATCATCAGAGAAAAATAAAACAATAGGAGAATTTGCAGAAAATAATTTAAAAAATTTAATAACTTATAAAAAGAGCAGGATGCTTTTGCAAATATTCTATAAAAATGCAACATTGTTTTTAAGATATTTGAAAAAGATAAATAAAGAAACAGAAGTTGCAGAAGAAGCATTGCAAACATCTTTGAGAAATAAAGAACTTCTAACAATGCTAAGTTTGGAAAAGAGTTTGGTATATTTTGCAACATCATTAAAATCAAATGAAGCGGTAATGGAAAGAACATTAAGAGGAAAAATAATACCACTATATGATGAAGATGAAGATGTTTTGGAAGATGCAATTACAGAAAATAAGCAAGCAATAGAAATGTCGCAAATATATAGCAATATTTTAAATGGAACAATGGATACCTATGCATCAATAATTTCAAATAACTTGAATATAGTAATGAAAACATTAACATCAATAACAATAATAATTGCTATACCAACATTGATATCAGGATTCTGGGGCATGAACGTACCAATGCCATTTGGAAATCATCCTTTTGGATTTTCAATAGTAGTCGGATTATCAATAATAATTACACTAATTATTACAATTTGGCTTAGAAGGAAAAAAATGTTGAATTAAAATATTTTATTAATGTAAAAACTTAATAAAAATTATTATGCTAAAAATATAGCATAATATAAAGGTAAAATCAAGAAAATGAAATTTAAAAGTTTGTAATAATATAATAAAAAATGAAAAATAAGAATCTTATAAAAAGCTTATACGAAGCTGATTATAAGATTTTTTATATTTTTATTAAGTTTTTACCTTAATAAAAATTACATAATGTGAAAGGATTGGGACTAAACAAATGAAAGGTAATAAAA
>CANQCW010000027.1 GCA_947591055.1 uncultured Clostridia bacterium
CTAAAACTAAACTGTTATTCTCTAAAATATTTGTTTCCAATTTGTTTTCCTCCTTCAAATTTGTTCTTGTGTATCTTTATTTAATTTTTATAAGCTAATTTTAATTATACTACAAAATTCATTTTTTGTCTACATAAATAGTTAAAAAAAGTTATTTTTGTCATTTTTTGTATAATTTTAATGTTATAATGAGCTTTCAATTATATTAATATCATTTCCAATATTAGTATTTTTTGTTTCATTAGTTATATTAGATACTACTGCATTTGCTGAAGTTTTTATAATCTCATCATTTTCCTTAGTAACTGCAAATGAAATAACAAAAAGCAATACTACTGTACTTAAGGAAACTAAATATGAAAATATTTTTTCCTTGTTGAATACCATAAACATAAAAATACCTCCAATTAATTTATATTCTTATTAATTGGAGATTATTACTTAAAATTTAATATTTATATTTTCTTTATTTTCTCTACAGTTATTTCTTTTCCACAATTAGTACACTTACCTGTAGAAATTGTTACCTTTTTTCTTGTGTTTTTTGTTACCAACTTACCAATTAAGTTTTTCTTTTGCGTTTTTGTATTTTTAATATCTACTCTATTATCTATCCAAATAATTGAATTCCACTTTTTGCATCTTTTGCAAGTCCTTTGATTAGAATCCATACCAAATAAAAAAATTAAGAAAAAAATTGCAAAAGGAATCAATAAATAATTTATGCTAGTTGGAATATATATAATTATCAAAATAATTATTATAACTAGTGGAATTGTATACATGCACAATTTATTTCTTTTTGAAATCTTTTCATTTTCTTCTATTTCATCTTGGCTTACTTCTCTTTCTTTTATCTTTTTTACATCTGTTAACTTTTTCATTAAATTTAACTATATAAAAATATAACCAATTTTATTATATTTTATACATGCTCCCTTCATAAATTAATAAAGATATTTTATCATATAACTTTATAAAAATAAAGCATTGTCGCAATTTTAATTTCGTGTCAACAATTATATGTATAAAAAAAATCAGATTATTTCAAATATAATCTGATTCTTAATAAAATAAGTAATTAATTTAGCATATTTTCACTAGATTAATCCCATTTTCTTCATCATTTTCTTACCTTGTTTCATCATTTTATTAGGGCCAACCATGCACTCAGCACAAACCATTGCTGCACCAGCTGTTATTACCATACCTGTTATCATACCTTTAACAAATTTCATTTATAATACCTCCTAAAACTATTATGTCTTTTTTACATATTTTCTATACCAACAAATTGATTGATATAGGGCAATAAACAATAAAAAAATTGCAAAAGCCTTTTTCAATAAAGAAGTATCTAACTTATTAGCTATAACCGACCCTATAGAAGCACCAATTACACCAGTAATTACAAGCGGAATAGCCACTTTCCATTTTAAAGTATGATTTTTTACATTAACAACTGTGGCAATAATAGATGTTGGAACAAAAAATATAATATTACTTGCTTGAGCTACAATTTGATTAACCTTCAAAAAGCAAGTCAAAAATGTAATAAGAATAGTACCTCCACCCATCCCTAATCCACTTACAATTCCAGAAATTAATCCAACTAAAATTTCTCTCATTTAATAAACGTAAGAATAGCTGCATAAACTAAAAAAATTATAAAAATAAGTGATAGAAATTTATCATTAATTTTTTTCAATAATTTTGCTCCTATCCAGCCTCCTACTAGACCTCCTATTCCACAAAGTATTCCCATTTTATAATCAATATTTCCAGCCCTATTATAAAAAAACATACTAGTAAGAACCATTGGCAAAATGCAAAAAATAGCTATTGCTCTAGCTTCTTTTTCTCCTGTGTGAACAAAATAAACTAATCCTGGAACCGCAATCATCCCTCCACCAGAAGCAAATAAACCACTTAAAAATCCAGTTAATAATCCTAAAATCATTATCTTTATTTTTTGCTTTTTGTCTGTTTTATTTTCTATTTTACTCATATTTTTATTTTTTCATTTAATACAATTTTTATGCAAAAAATAAATCGTTGTCGAAATTTTCAATTTCATTACAACGATTATTAAGTAATCTTTATTTCTTTTGGTTTTATTTTCTTTACATTTTTAGAAAGTTCATACTCTCGTGCTTCGTTCCATCTCATTACTTTTATATCTTTATATTTATCTAAAACTTCCTTATATTTGTCATACTCATCTTCCCAAACTGATTCAGGTATTTTATCAAATGCATCAAACATTTTTTCTGCCTCAGCAAGATAAATTATTTGTTCTTGTGGTGTCATTTCATTATATTTTTTTGCAAATACAAAAAGTTTATCTAAACTGTCATTAGCTTTTATAAATGACATAAAATCTTTAACTTTTATACCAGCCATTTGTATTTGTACTACTGACATTGCAATTAAAATAACTATAAAAATTAGTAATATAAATATTATTGCTAAGACAGTCATCTCTTGCCTTTCTCCTTATCTTTAGAATTATACATTTTTATTATAACATTAGTTTTTCCCAATAGCAAGAATTTATTACTTTTTATCTTAGCATTTTAATTTATAAATTATTAGAACAATTTGGCTTAAGTTACTCTTCCACAAAAAATGCTATACCAGTTCCTGCACCTCCATATCCTACATATGTTATCGTAGTGTCCTTTTTTACATTTTCTACTGCAGCTATACCAGAAGTTCCACCGTTGGCTTTATTATAAGTACTCATCCAACTATTTATAGTTACACCTGTAAAATCATAAGCCCCTGTCCTTGTATCTGCACAGAAAATATATAAAACATCATAATCTTTATCAACTTCAAGAGATTTTTTTTCACCATTTCCTGGTGTCTCTCCAAACAATAATTTAAATTTTTTATTTCCTTCTATTGCACTTCTTAGTCCTTTGATTTTACTATCTGTTGTATAATATCCGTTTTCTGGTATACTCAAAAGCGCATAATCTCCTCCTTTTGTTATTGTTTTTGCCTCAACTACTTGTCCACTTTTATTTGGCATGTTTCCTGTTAATTGTTTTCCTTCTACCCATGCTTTCTTTCCATTTAATATGTTTCCTTCTGTTGCATCTCCAGGTGTTTGCTCCTTTAATGTCTTTACTGTTATTTTTCCTCCGCTTGTGTATCCTGCTGGTATTTCTTTTGTCTCTCCTGCACCTAATGTTGCATCCATACCATTATTATTTCTCATGCTTCCTGTTTTTAATGTTCCATCTTCTGTTAAAAATGTTTTTGGACTTAATACATCACTCTCTGTTGCTGTCATTATATTATTTAGTGTTATTACATCACTTGTTACTTCTGCATATTTTTCATTTTTATCATATGCTTTTACTCTTACATAATAACCTTTTCCTAATGCTAAATTTTCAAATGTATATGTGTATTCTGTTTCTTCTCCTTCTTTTGCAGTTCCTTCTGTTTGTCTTTCTGTCCAGTTTTCTTGACTATTTATTTTATATTCTACTCCTGTTGACTCTCCTTGTACTGTTACTTTTACTGTTATTGTTTTTTCTTTTGCATTTCCAGTTGCTTCTAACCCTTTTATGCTTACTTCTGCTTCACTTTCTCCTATCACTGAAAAATCACTTACATATTGCTCTAACATACCTATTTGGATTTGTTCCTCTTCTGCTGCATTTTTATATTTCTCAACTGCTTGTCTTGTTCTTTGAAATAATCCATTACTTCCTGCTATTTGTGATATCGTTACTCCTGCCAATATCAATAACAATATTATTGTTACCACCAATGCTATTAATGTTATACCTTGTTCTTTTAATTTTTGCACTTTTTTATTATTTGGCAAATGAAAATTAATTTTGTTTTTTTCTTTTATTTTCTTTTCCTTCATTTGTTTTATTCCTCCTCTTTACATTATGTAATTTTTATTAAGGTAAAAACTTAATAAAAAAGTAAAAAATCCTATAATCAGCTTGTATAAAGCTTTTTATAAGATTTTTAATTTTCATTTTTTAATAGTTTGTAATATATATTTAATTTTTATTTTATTGAATTTGTCCCTATATTATGCTATATTTTTAACATATTAAATTTTTATTAAGTTTTTACCTTAATTAAAATTTAACTATATTATATTATTAAACTATCTTTATACTTGTCTAAAAATTTGTTATATAATGCACTTCAAAACATTACTTAATCTTTATGAAAAAATATTCCCAATAATAAGGACCTCTTGATTCAGTGTCACGCCCCCAGAAAGTTAATTTTCCCTTCTTCGTAAGGGTAATTTCATTGAAAGTACTTCCGGACGTATTAAGCTGAAGTGTCTGTCCTTCATAACCCACATAAAAGCTACATCCTGAAAGGTGTTTATATCCTCCACTATATACCCATAGTGCAAATGCTTCATAAACTAAATAAGTTCCGGGTTCCAAATCATTGGTAGTTGCTGAAGGTGCATAATTGTTTGTTTCACGCTCCACATGACGATCCCAAAAAGTTCCTTGTGATAATCCTGATATAATCTTACCTCCACTGTAATATCCTGGCTGAATTATATATGATTCCCCTGCATTTAATGTCTTATTTACTGTTCCTCTGTTTTCCATACTTCCAGTCACTGGATTTCCATTTACCCATGCTTTTTTTCCATTTAATATTTGTTCTTTAGTTGCATTTCCTTGTGTTTGACTTGCTAAATCTTTTGCTGTTATTTTTCCTCCACTTGTATAGCCTGCTGGTATATCATAATATTTTTCTGCATCTAATGTTGCATTTATTTCTCCGTTATTTGGCATTGTTCCTGTTTTTACTGAACCATCTTCTGCTAAATATGTTTTATCTTTTAATACATCTTGCTCGTTTGCTGTTATAGAATTACTTAATGTTACTATATCACTTATTGCTTCTACATATCTTTCTTCTGTATCATATACTTTTACTCTTACATAATAACTTTTTCCTAAATCTAGATTTTCAAATGTATATGTATATTCTGTTTCTTCCTCTGCTCCTTCTGTTCCTTCTAATTCTTCTTCTTCATTTGGTACCCATGTTTTTCCATTATCTATACTAAATTGTATTTTACTTGCTTCGCCTTCTACTGCTAATTTTACTGTTATTGTTTGTTCCTTTGGATTTCCTTCTACTGTAAATGTTTCTATCTCTACCGATGCCTTATCTTCTCCTTCATCGCCTCCTACCACTGAAAAATCACTTACATATTGCTCTAACATACCTATTTGGATTTGTTCTTCTTCTGCTACATTTTTATACTTTTCTACTGCTTGTCTTGTTCTTTGAAATAACCCATTACTTCCTGCTATTTGTGATATTGTTACTCCTGCCAATATCAATAACAATATTATTGTTACTACCAAGGCTATTAATGTTATACCTTTTTCTTTTAATTTTTGTTTCTTTTTATTGTTTTGCAACTGTAAATTAAAACTTGCTTTTTCTTGTATTTTCATTTCCTTCATTTGTTTTAATCCTTCCTTTCACATTATGTAATTTTTATTAATGTAAAAACTTAATAAAAAAACAAAAAATCTTATAATCGGCATTATTCATGCTTTTTATAAGATTTTTACTTTTCATTTTTTATTAGATTGTTACAAACTTTTAATTTTTATTTTGTTGAATTTTTCCTTATATTATGCTATTTTTTTAATATATCAATTTTTATTAAGTTTTTACCTTAATTAAAATTTAATTATATTATATTATTAAACTATCTTTATACTTGTCTAAAAATTTCTTATATAATGCACTTCAAAAACATTACTTAATCTTTATGAAAAAATATTCCCAATAATGATCCCTTCGCTCAGTATCACTTCCTCTGAAAGTCAATTTTCCCTTCTTTGTGAGGATAACTTCATTTAATTGCTTACTACTTGTATTAATCTGAAGCGACGTTCCTTCATAATCTACCCAATAACTGCATCCCGATAAGCGGCCATCAACGTAAGAAGCATACCTTTCATAGACTAAGTAAGTCCCTGGATTCAAATCAACTGTACTTCTGGATACCACCGTATCAGGCGTATGTTCTTCTAGATGATAATCCCATAAAGTTCCTTGCGACGACCCTGATATAATCTCACCTCCACTATAATATCCTGGCTGAATTATATATGATTCCCCTGCATTTAAAGTTTTATTCGGTGCTCCTCTGTTTTCCATACTTCCTGTTAATTGTTTTCCTTCTACCCATGCTGTTTGTCCAGATAATATTTGTGCTACTGTTGCATTTCCAGGTGTTTGACTTGCTAAATCTTTTGCTGTTATTTTTCCTCCACTTGTATATCCCAATGGTATGTCTTTACTTTGTCCTGCACTTAATGTTGCATTTATTGCTCCATTATTTTTCATTTGCCCTGTTAATACTGAACCATCTTTTGCTAAAAATGTTTTTGTTTCTAATACATCGTCTACTGTTGCTGTCATTTCATTACTTAATGTTACTATATCACTTATTGCTTCTACATATTTTCCTTCTTCATCATATACTTTTACTCTTACATAATAACTTTTTCCTAAGTCTAGATTTTCAAATGTATATGTATATTCTCCTTCTGTTTCTTCTAGTTTTTCTTCTTCACTTTGTACCCACGTTTTTCCATTATCTATACTTAATTGTATTTTACTTGCTTCGCCTTCTACTGCTAATTTTACTGTTATTTGTTTATTTTTTGCATCTCCTGATACTGTAAATTCTTTTATATTTACTGATGCCTTATCTTCTCCTTCATCTCCTACTACTACTGAAAAATCACTTACATATTGCTCTAACATACCTATTTGAATTTGTTCTTCTTCTGCTGCATTTTTATATTTTTCTACTGCTTGTCTTGCTCTTTGAAACAATCCATTACTTCCTGCTATTTGTGATATTGTTACTCCTGCTAATATCAATAACAATATTATTGTTACTACTAATGCTATCAATGTTATTCCTTTTTCTTGTATTTCCTTATCTTTCATTTGTTTTAATCCTTTCCTTCACATTATGTAATTTTTATTAAGGTAAAACCTTAATAAAAAAGTAAAAAATCTTATAATTGGCTTTGCTCAAGCTTTTTATAAGATTTTTACTTTTCATTTTTTATTAAATTGTTACAAACTTTTAATTTTTATTTTGTTGAATTTATACCTACATTATGCTATATTTTTAGCATATTAAATTTTTATTAAGGTTTTACATTAATTAAAGTTATTGTAAAAAGAACATACTTAATGTAACTGAGTGTGCTGCATTTGATTCTGGCTTAGAAACATATCCTTCGATTGTATCACCTGTATTAACTTTTACAAAGTAATACCATCTTCTAATCCACTCTGATTGACTATTATAAGTTTGATCTAATAATGTTCCATTTTTCTTGCACCAAACATCCGCTTTACTTGCTATTGTACCATTATTAGATGTTACTAGAAAATAAACTAATACATATCCAGGAGCAGTCGCAGTATATGTATGAGTTTTCGTTAAGGTAACGCTATTTGTTTGAATTTCTGATAAATCACAAATAAGATTTATATTTTGTGAATTTGGTATTCTTAGCTTGCTATTTGTTGTATAATATCCATTAGCAGGAATATTCATATACTGATAGTTATAATCTTTTGATGATGTTGCATCTTTTACACTTCCTGAGAAATTTCCCATATTTCCTGTTACCGGATTTCCATTTACATACGCTGTTTTTCCACTCAAAATATCACTTGTACCTGCTGTTCCAGGTGTTAAATCTTTTAGTGATTTTACTGTTATTGTTCCTCCACTTGTGTAGCCTGCTGGTATTGTTTTCTCTCCTCCTGCACTTAATGTTTCATTTATTGCTCCATTATTTTTCATTTGTCCTGTTAAGACTGAGCCATCTTTTGCCAAAAATGTTTTTGTTTCTAATACATCTGCTTCTGTTGCTGTCATTTCATTACTTAATGTTACTATATCACTTATTGCTTCTACATATTTTCCTTCTTCGTCATATACTTTTACTCTTACTATATAACTTTTTCCTAAATCTAATCCTTCAAATATATGTGTATATTGTGTTTTTCCTTTTTCTTCTTCTGTTATCCACTCTTTTCCGTTGTTTATACTGTATTCTATTTTATTTGCTTCGCCTTCTATTGTTAAATTTACTGTTATTTTCTTTTCTTCTGTATTTCCTGTTACAGTTAATTCTTTTATGCTTACTTTTGCTTCATCTCCGCCTACCACTGAAAAATCACTTACATATTGTTCTAACATACCTATTTGGATTTGTTCTTCTTCTGCTGAATTTTTATATTTTTCTACTGCTTGTCTTGCTCTTTGAAATAATCCATTACTTCCTGCTATTTGTGATATTGTTACTCCTGCTAGTATCAATAAAATTATTATTGTTGTTACAAGTGCTATTAATGTGATACCTTTTTCTCTTAAATTTTTAATTTTTTTCTTCTTTTTTAATTGCAAATTAATTCTATCTCGTTCTCTCATTTCCTTTTCCTTCATTTGTTTTATTCCTTCCCTTCACATTATGTAATTTTTATTAAGGTAAAAACTTAATAAAAAAGCAAAAAATCTTATAATCAGCTTGTACAAAGCTTTTTATAAGATTTTTACTTTTCATTTTTTTATAATTTGTAATATATATTTAATTTTTATTTTGTTGAATTTTTCCTTATATTGTGCTATTTTTTTAATATATCAATTTTTATTAAGTTTTTACATTAATAATACATCGTTTCCGAAATCTTTACTTTCGTATACACAATTATATAATTTTTTATTTTATAACTATTTCTTCTTCTGTAGCACTTATTTTTGCTTTTCCACTTATTTTTCCATCAAGCATTGCTTCTGCAATTTTGTCTTCTACCATTGTCTGTATTGCTCTCTTTAGAGGTCTTGCGCCATAAGCTTCATCAATTCCCTTTTTAGCAATTAAGTCTTTTGCTTTTTCATCAACTTCAAGTTCTATTTCTTGATTTTTCAATAATTTCTTTACATTATTTATTAGCAAATCAACTATTTTTCTTATTTGTTCTGTATTTAATTTATGGAATACTATTATTTCATCTATACGGTTTAAAAATTCTGGTTTAAATTCCTTCTTTAATTCTGACATTACTTCTTTTTTAATATTTTCATATTCTTTTGTTTTATTTTCTTCATCTGCTGAGCTTGTAAATCCTAATGTCTTTTTCTCTGTAATTAATCTTGCTCCGACATTAGAGGTCATTATTATTACAGTATTTTTGAAACTTATTGTTCTTCCTTGATTATCTGTAAGTCTTCCATCATCTAATAATTGCAACAACATATTCATTACATCTGGATGTGCTTTTTCTATTTCATCAAATAGTATTACTGAATATGGTTTTCTTCTTACTTTTTCTGTAAGTTGTCCCGCTTCATCATATCCAACATATCCCGGAGGAGCTCCTATAAGTTTTGCTGTTGAGTGTGCCTCCATATATTCTGACATATCTATTCTTATCATTGCATCTTCCGTTCCAAATAGGCTTTCTGCTAATGCTTTAGAAAGTTCTGTTTTTCCAACTCCTGTTGGTCCTAAAAATAGAAATGAACCTATTGGTTTATTTGCGTCTTTTAATCCCATCCTACTTCTTTTTATTGCACGAGCTACTGCTGATACAGCTTCCTCTTGACCTATTACTCTTTTATGCAAATTTTCTTCAAGATTTTTTAGTTTTGTGCTTTCACTTTCTGAAACTTTTGATACTGGTATTCCTGTCCATGAAGCAACTACATCTGCTATATCGTCATAGGTTAAATTTCTAACTTCCTTCGAATTAGTATTTTCCCATTGTTTTTTACTTTTTTCATATTCATCTTTTTTTATTTTTGCTTCATCTCTTAATTTTGCAGCTTTTTCAAAATCTTGTAACCTTATCGCATCTTCTTTTTGTTTATCTATTTTTTCTATTTGTTCTTTTATTTTTCTTAAAGAGTCTGGCTCTGTATAGTTTCTCATTTTTACTTTAGATGCTGCTTCATCCATTAAGTCAACTGCTTTATCTGGTAAAAATCTATCATTTATATATCTTGATGAAAGTTCTACTGATGCTTTTATAGCTTCATCAGTAATTTTTACATTATGATGTGCTTCATATTTATCTCTTAAACCATTTAAAATTTTTATTGTATCTTCTTCTGATGGTTCTTCTACTGTTACTTTACTAAATCTTCTCTCTAATGCTGCATCTTTTTCTATATATTTCATATATTCTTTTAATGTTGTTGCTCCAATTAATTGTATTTCACCTCTTGCTAAAAGTGGTTTTAAAATATTTGCTGCATCTACTGCTCCTTCTGCTGAACCTGCTCCTACTATTGTGTGTATTTCATCTATAAACAATATTACATCTTTTACTTTTTGTACTTCTTTTAATGCCTTTTTTATTCTTTCTTCAAAATCTCCCCTATATTTTGCACCAGCTACCATACTTGATATATCTATACTTACAACTCTTTTTCCTTTTAAAAGCTCTGGCACATCTCCTGATATAATTTTTTCTGCTAAACCTTCTACTACTGCTGTTTTACCAACTCCCGGCTCTCCTAGTAAGCAAGGATTATTTTTTGTTCTTCTTGATAAAATTTGTATTAATCTTTGTATTTCATTTTCTCTACCTATAACAGGGTCTAGTTTTCCTTCTTCTGCCCTTTTTGTCAAATCTGTGCCATATTGATTTAATGTTGGGGTTTGATTAAAACTTGTTCTTGTTTCTGTTTTTGTAGATTCTGCTTTTTGTTCTTCTTCTTCATTAATTATTTTTATAATATCATTATAAAGCATCTGTGGATTTACATTTAAGTCCAATAAAATTCTTGCTGCAACACTATCTCCTTCTCTTAATATTCCTATTAACATATGTTCTGTTCCTATATTTTCACTATTAGCTCTTCTTGCTTCAATAAATGCATTTTCAATTACCTTTTTACTTCTTGGTGTAAATCCTACTACTTCTGGATCATCTATTGGTTCTTCTGTTCCTAATATTTCTTCTATTTCTTGTTTAATATTTTCAGAACTGATATTTTGATTTTCTAGAACTTTACTTGCAATACCTGTTCCTTCTTCTGCTAAACCATATAAAATATGTTCTGAACCTATATAATCATGTCCAAGTTCCATTGCCAATTCTTGTGCTAATTCTAAAGCTTTTTCTGCTCTTGCAGTAAATTTATAATACATATTCTATTCTCCTTTCCTTCGCTTGAAATTCATTATATTCTGCGACTTTATAAACTACTCTGATAAAATTTGCTTAATAACATTTGCTCTTTCTATTTCTTGTTCATATACTGATAATTTCTTGCCAACTCTTAAGCTTAAGCTAGCTGGCTTTGTATATAACATTAGCTCTGATATTTTTGTATCATTTAACTCGTTAATAATTCCTAAGTCTGTTCCTAATTTGACATTTGAAATTAACTCTCTTGCTTCTTCTTCTGATATTTTTCTTGCATTTGATAAAACTCCAAAATCTCTATATAGCTTGTCCTCTAAGTCTATTCCTTTTTTGCCTAAATATTTTCTTGCCATTTTTTCTTGTTCTAAAACTTTTTGTGATATTAATTTCAAATTTTTTGTTATTTCCTTTTCTGTAATTCCTATTGTTTGATTATTTGAAATTTGATAAATATCGCCTTCTGCTTTTGAATTATCTCCATAAACTCCTTTTATGCTCATACCCAAATTATTTACAGCACTTAAAAATTTTCTTATATTTCCTGTGATTGTAAGTGCTGGAAGATGTGCAAATACAGATACTTTTAGTCCTGTTCCAACATTTGTTGGGCATGCTGTTAAATAACCATATTTTTTATTAAAACTATATGGAACAAGTTCTTCTAGCTTTTGGTCCAATTCTATTGCTAAATTCATCAAATTTTCTAGTTCCAATCCTGAACTAAATACTTGCAATTTAATATGGTCTTCCTCATTAATTGTTATGCAAATATTTTCTTCATCATTTATAATGATTGCACTATATGGATTTTTAGATTTTGAAAATTCTGAACTTATCAAATTTTTCTCAACTAAAGCTTCTCTATTCAAATCATCTAAATCTTTTAGACTAATAAATTTTAATCCATATCCAACTGATGGAATAATTTCTTGCATTTTATTATATACAGTTTTTAATTCTTCTGGCTTACATTTTGATACAAAGGGAATTCCTTCTATATTTCTTGAAAGTCTAACTCTTGAACTTACAATTACATCTGAATCTTTTCCATTTTGTAAATACCAATTCATATTATTTCATCTCCTTTAACTCATCTCTTAATTTTGCGGCATCTTCATATCTTTCCTCTTTTATTGCTTTTTCTAATTCCTTCTGTAGCATTTCTTTTTTACTTTCAGCTGGTTCTTTTTTATTTTTGTTTTCAATATTTTCTACATTTAATTTTTCTGCTTTTCCTTTTGGAATTCTTCCTATATGTTTTGAAGTTCCATGAAGATTTTTTAAGAGAGAATCTATTGGATTTGAAAATACTTCATAGCAATCACTACATCCAAATACTCCTGTATTAATAAAATCATTATATGTCATCCCACATGTTTTGCACTTTAATTCATTAGTCTGTAGCATTGGTAAAAATTCTGTTTCTGCATAATCATTAAAAAAGTCTCCTAAAAAACTATTAAAATTAATTGGCATTTTCAAATCATCTATTCCTAATTTTCTAGCACAATTTGAACATAGTGCTATTTCCTTTTTTACTCCATTTATTATTTGTGTATATCTAATATTGGCTTCATTTTTTTCACAATTTTGACACAACATATTAATTTCCTCCTTTAAACTAAATTTATAAGCATACTCTTAAATATCTTTGCTCTTAATTCATCTTTTTCATTTTTTAAAGATCCTAAAACTTTGTCATTTGTAGCTCCTTTTAAAAGTTTAGCTGTTTTTTCATCTATTACTCCATAATCAAAAAAATTATTTACAAATATATCAACTTCTTTTGCACTTATAGTGTTACCAATGCTTGTAATAATGTGCATTAAATAGTCGCTTTGTGTTAAATTTACTTTTTTAATTTTTATATAACCTCCGCCTCCTCTTTGGCTTTCTACATAATATCCTTGAATTGGCGTAAATCTTGTTGAAATTACATAATTTATTTGAGATGGTACACAGTTGAATTGCTCAGCTAAATCATTTCTTTGAATTATAGCCTGTTTATCATTTTCTAATAATTCTTTTATAAAATTTTCTATTATATCTGATATTCTCACCTTTTCATCTCCTTTTATTATATGTTTTATAGTTTGTATTTTATACAATTATTTTTGACTTTGACTTTCTTTGACTTTAATTATTATACTACCTATTTTCTTAAAATGCAATACCCCTTAAAAAGATTTTTAATTTAGTTTGTAACAATTATTTAAAATGTCTTGCTTATTTTAGTTTTTTTCTATATAATAGGCATGTAAAATCTTTTAAATTTGAAAGGAGTATTTTTATGAATTTAAACATAACTGGAAAAGATTTTGAATTAACAGATTCAATAAAAAATTATATTGAAGATAAAGTTAGTAAACTATCAAAATATATAGGAGATGAATTTGACGCTACTGCAACATTAAAAATTGAAGGAGCTGAGCAAGTTGCAGAAATTAGAGTAACTTATTCAGGAGAAACAATTAAAGCTGTTACAGCAAGTAAAGATTTATATTCTTCTGTTGATAAAGATATAGATATTTTGGAAGGACAAATTAGAAAAATAAAAACTAAAAAAGATAAACAAAATATGACTGACACTATTAGATTTCAAGAGGCTCAATTAGATGAAGATAATATCGAAGGTGAAATTATAAAAACAATTTATTATAGCATAAAACCTTTAACACCAGAAGATGCAAAACTTATTTTAGAGGGCGATGCAAAAAATAAATTTTTACCTTTTATAAACGTTGATACTAATAAGGTAAACGTAATTTACAAATTAAAAGATGGCAAGAATTTTGGTATGTTAGAGCCAGAAGCATAAATTTTTTTTACAGAAGGTTTTATTATGAAATATGATTTAATAGTAATTGGGATGGGACCTAGTTCAGTATTTTTGGCTTATGAACTAGTAAAATTAAATAAAGCAAAAAATATTTTATTAATTGAAGAAGGAAAAAGAGTAGAAAATAGAGT
>CANQCW010000028.1 GCA_947591055.1 uncultured Clostridia bacterium
GATAATATAATGAGAATAATAGTAGCAACAAATAATAAGGGAAAAGCAAAAGAAATAAAAGCAATTCTAAAAGAGTACGAAATAGTTACTTTAGAAGAAGCGGGAATAAAATTGGATATAGAAGAATCAGGGGAAACATTTTCAGAAAATGCAAGAATAAAGGCAAGAGAAGTTGCAAAATATACAGATGAGATTGTTTTGGCAGATGATACAGGACTTTCTATAAAATGCTTAGATGGATTTCCGGGAGTAAATACGCATAGATTTTTAGGTGAAAATGCAACAGATGAAGAAAGAAATAATTATATAATAGAACAATTAAAAGGAAAACAAGGAGATGAAAGAGCAGCAGAAGTTATTACTTGTATTGCACTTATTAAAGATAAACAAGAATATGTTGTAACAGGTGTTAATGAAGGAAGAATAGCAGATAAACCAAGAGGGAAAAGTGGTTTTGGATTTGACCCTATATTTGAAACAACATTTGGCAAGACATTAGCAGAGATACCACCATATCAAAAAAATAGGGCGAGTTCAAGAAAAATAGCTTTAACTAAATTAAAAAAATTAAATATACTATAATTTACCTACACTATTTTAATAGTAAGATTAAATATTTTGAAAAAATATTAATATTAGAAATATTTTTTGAAAAATGAAAACTTAAAATGATTAAATCATTGACAAAATTATTTTAATATGCTATTATAAATAGTGTTATTTAATGGTTCGGTAGCTCAGCTGGATAGAGCAACGGCCTTCTAAGCCGTGGGTCGGGGGTTCGAATCCCTTCCGGATCACCAAAACAATCTTATACGAACCCAGTATAAGTTAATCCATTGTATTATCAATCGTGCGTGTAAGATTGATAATATGGTGGATTTTTTTTGCTATAATTTAAAAAGAAAGGGAATAATATGAATAATATCGATTTAATGAATTACTGGATTGAAAGTTCGGATAGAGATTATGAATCTATGAAAAAGAATTTTGAAACAAAACAATATACATGGGCATTATTTATTGGGCATTTAACTATTGAAAAATTGCTAAAAGCATTATATGCCAAAGTAAACTCAGATAGTCCATATCCACCTAAAATTCATAATTTAGTTATACTAGCTGAAAGATGTAAGATTGAACTAGATGATAAAAAAACCACAATATTAATGACGTGTAATTCATTTAATATAAGTGCAAGATATGAAGACTATAAAAATGAATTTTATATAAGATGTACAGAAGAATATACTTCTGAGCAAATTAAAAATATTGAGGAGGTCAGAACATGGCTAAAGGAAATGTTGATATAGAAATTTTAAGAAATATAGAAAAATATATTAAAGAAATATCGAAATATTATAACATTAAAGCTGTATATTTATTTGGTTCGTATGCTAAAGGAACAAATACTGAAGATAGTGATATAGATGTAGCAATTATTATTAATAGTGATAATAATGTTTTTGATTTAATGGTTGAACTTATGATGTTAACACAAAATATAGATTTAAGAATAGAACCACATCCTATAAAAGTAGAAGACTTTGAGGAAGGAAATCCTTTTGTTCAAGAAATACTTGATACAGGAATAAAAGTAGCATAGTAATTAGTAATTAGATATAATGTTAAAAATATAAAAAGAGAGTACCTAAAATATGAAGTGCACTTCAAATAGTAACTCTCTTTTTATAGTCCTTTTAATTTTGAATTATTACGAAATTAATTTATAGGTATTAAATCATAAAATTCGATATTGATTTTTTTAGATATTTTTAGCCTCTTAGTAGGATATACTTTTTTTACAAAAAAAAGAAATGAGGATAAAAAGTAATATTATGACACAATAATAAAAAATTTTTATTTTTTTTAACTTTTTGTGTAAATATTAATTTTTTATGATATTATTTATAATAATAAAATATTAAATTGTGAGGTAATTAATATGAAGAAAAAAATAATAATAATAATATTGATATTATTAATAATTGTAATATTAGGGCTATTCTTTTTTAGTGGTAGTTTGCTTAAACATGAAGGACCAATTATTTTAGTAGATTATTCTTTATCAGAAAATGAAACAAAAGTAAAATTAAAAGTACATGCAATGCTAAGTTTTGCCTCTGTAGGAAGGGCACAAGTAAAGCATGATGGGGATAATGAATTTGTTACTTTCTACAATGCCTTATTTTTTAAAATTGGTGAAAAGGATGATTATGAAATAGAGTTAAATTCAACTAGTAAAAAAATATATTTTTATATAGGAGATGGTCAATATAAACTCGTTTTAATTAAAAATGAGGAAACTAATCAATGGGAAAAGCCTGACGAATCAAAAAATGATTTAATAAATATCTCAGCTGATTAAAAAAGATAATCTTTATAAAAAGGAGTATTCTTAATATTCTTTATTATGAGGATTATATGGAAAATTATATAAAAGGTGAAATAAAATTAATGATTTTTAAAGAAAAAGGGAGGTTATTATGGGAAGGTATATGATAATTGGAACTGCAACAAAGATTTATGTTGAAAAAAATAGCAGATATGATACATATAATGTAGAGCAAATAAAAGAAATATTATCTAATAAATTGAATTTGAATTTATATGATATTACTGAAGATGAAGAAAATGTTTATTTATCTATCAAACCTAAAATTTTTTCTGAAAATATTATTAGTTTATTGCAAAATGAATATGAAATTTTAGGAATTGATATTAATAAAGATGGTAATAAAGAACTTTTTGAAAAAATAAAAGCTACTCCATATAATCAAATTTTAGATACGATTGAAAATAAAGAAATTCATGGTTATAACTTTCAATTTTTAGAAGGCTCAAATTATATTTGTAATGATATATCTTATATTTCTAAGGATAGTAAATTAGAAATATACGCTGATATAACTGCATTTTTCTTAAGCGACAAGGTTATATTGGAAACATATTATGATTTATTTTATTATTTAAGAGATAAAATAGTCAAAGCTACGGATAATCCTTTAAAAGATGATATTTTTATAACTGTATGGGGATAAATTATAATATTAATAGCGCTATATCTGTTTGTATAGCGTTTTTTTCCTTTTATGAATATATATATGGATGTGTTTTAATATGACTAATACCAATATAACTAATTTTAGAAAAGATATTTATAAGCTTTTAGAAAATACAATAAAATATAATGAACCGATTAATGTATCAACAAAAGATGGAAATGCAGTTATTTTATCTGAAGAAGATTATAATAATTTAATAGAGACACTATATATTTCTTCTATGCCAAAACTAAAAGAAGAAATTATAAAAAGAAAAAAATCTCCAGATGAAGATTTTGTAGAAGAAGATGAGGTGGATTGGTAATTGTATAAAATAGAGTATCACAAAAAAGCATTAAAAGACATTGATAAATTAAAGCAAAATAATTTAATAAAGAAAACAAAAGCTTTAATTGAAATTATTAAAAATAATCCATTTCAAAATCCACCACCTTATGAAAAATTATTACGGTGAGTTAAATGATTTATATTCAAGAAGAATAAACATACAACATAGGCTTATTTATGAAGTATTAGAAAAGGAACAAACAGTAAGGATACTGAGCATGTGGTCGCTTTATGAATAATAAAATATATTATACAAGGAATATCAATATGGGAATAAAACAATTTTTAGGAATAAAATGGATAGAAAATAGTCCGCAAATGTTATTTTATGATTATAGTACAAAAAAAATTGAATATGAAGATAGTAAAGGTACTATTAGTTTAGAGAGAACAAAAGAAAAGCGATGTAAAGGTTATTACGATTTAGAAAAAAAGAAAATAGTACCTTGCAAAAGTTATAAAGATTTAAGTCGGTAGTAATTATTCTCAATGCAGAGAGTGTCAAATAAATTCGGGATTTGATTTGTGCTTAGGGTGTACAGGAGATAATTGTAGAACTGATAGTGATAAAGCAAAAAAATTCTGTAAAGAAGAACATTTTGTATATTTAGCTTATTTTGCCAATGATAAGTTAAAAGTAGGAACAGCGGCTAATTACAGAAGATATGAAAGACTATTAGAACAAGGCGCATTATATTCTATATTTTTGGCAAAAGTACCAAATGGAAGATTAGCAAGAAAAATAGAAAGCGAAATTTCAAGATTAGGTGTTGTTACAAGAGTTAATTCATCATATAAAATAAACAATTTTGTAATAGATAGAAGTCAAGAAGAAATAGATAGAATTCTTTTAAGTGAATATAAAACTATATTAGAAAAAATAAGTAGTGAAAGCAAAAAATTCTTTATCAAACCCGAATATAATAATTTTACAAATATATCAGATAGAATTAGAAATAATCTAATTGAAGAAAGTAGACAATTAGACTTATTTGGTGGAATGGATGAACCCGAGCATAAAGAATATGAAAAAATATTAAGACCGGAAAAAATTGATGGAACGATAAAAGCAGTGGTAGGAAGTCTAATTTTATTAGAAAAAAATAATAAATATTCAGTAGTAAATATGAAAAGTTTAGAAGGATGGGTAGTAAATTATAGAAGAAAAATATTAGGAGAAAAAATGGAATAATTGATTTAGAAGAACTAGAAAATGCTATTCGAAATGATACGATACTAATATCTATTATGTTTGCAAATAATGAAATAGGAACGATTGAGCCAGTAAAAAAATAGGAGATATTGCTAAAAAGCATAATATATTATTTCATACTGATAGTGTTCAAGCAGTAGGAAATATAAAAATAGATGTTAAAGAATTAGGTATAGATTTACTATCTTTGTCTGCGCATATAAAGGAGTAGGAGCTGATAATATATTAACTGAATTAGATAAAAAAGGGATATTTATTTCAACAGGAAGTATTGAATCTTCCCATGTGTTAAAAGCAATTTGAAATGCAAATTTAGCAAAAATTATTTAGATAAACTAAGTGTGCTCACCATTTAAGATATTTTTCTATAATCAATTTACAAGTATTTATTTTTTCGCTATACTTAAACCATAAAGGTGATAAAAATGAAAAAGATAGATAAAGAAGAATTACATACAATTTTTTATAAAATGGAAACTGATAAGGAGCTATATTTTAATAAACTATATGAAAATTATAAAGAGCTAATTTATGCAATAGCTTTTTCAGTTTTAAAAAATAAAGAAGATAGTGAAGATATTGTACAAAAAGTATATATAAAAATATGGAATATGGATAATCAAAAACTTCCAAAAAATAATGAGGCAAGTTGGTTATATTCCATAACAAAAAATGAAGCAATAGATTTTATAAGAAATAGAAAGTCTTCATTAAATATAGATGAAATATACTATATAAGTGAAGATGATGAGTTAAATGAAATAATTGATAGAGATAATTATAATAAAATAATAGAAAAATTAAATCCAGATGAACAAGAAATAGTTTCACTAAAAATATTATCTAATTTATCATTTAAAGAAATTTCACAAATATTAAATATACCTGAAGGCACAGCTAAATGGAAATACTATAAATCGATTCATACTTTGAAGTTATTATTAGGAAATTTAATGATGTTTATTGTAACTTTTACTATTTGCTTAAAAGCAGTATCAAATCAAAGAAAATCTTCTAATATAGAAGATGAAGTACAAAAAGATGATGATACAACTAGTTCATCTTCACAACAGCAAACAACGCATGACGGGATAGGGGACCAAGAACTAACAATGAGTAATTCTACACAAAATACTACTGAACAAGTTGTAGAAACGCCATCTACAAATAATTATTATAAAATTGGCATTTTTGGAGTATCATCAATATTTTTAATACTTACTATAATTTTTTCTATTATTTTGACAAAACACCAACTAAATAAAAAACACAAATCGTCTAAATAATAGAAAGGTTAAATTTAGGTGATATATATGAGCAAAAAAATATTGAAAATAATAATTATAGTAATAATTGCAATAGCATTTATAATGGGAGTTATGTATTTAATTGATTTTAATAGGATGAAAGAAGGAAAAGAAGTTTTATTTAGCACTTGGGGCTTTAAATATGCACCTATTGTAAATGATGTAAAATCTAATGAAATTATTAATACAAAATATTCTAAAACAATAGAGAATATCAAAATGGAATTAAATATTCCAAATGAGTGGAAATATGAAGAAGTACAAAAAAATGAAGAAAATGACTTTTATAAATATGCTTTAAAATTATTCAAAAATAGCAAAGAACAGTACGCAATGTTATGCTTTTATAAAGATAAATTTGCCGTTTGTGGTACTGGAAGAGAAACAGAAGATATTATTTTAAATGATGGAAGTAAAGCTACAATTGGATATTATGATGGAAGTACAAATTGGAGTGATATCACATTTTATGAAGGAACTCAATGTATAGTAGTTTTAAATTATGGACTAGTAGATAATGATGCCAAAGAAGTTATAGAAATCATAAAGACTATAAATATTATAAACAATCAAAATGAATATTCATTTTGTGGAACTATAACACAAGTTGAAGAAAACATATTCTTTGTAGAACCTGATGAAAATGAAAAAATAAGAAAGTCAGCAGACAAAGTAATGGTTGGAAAATTAAAAATTGATACTAATTTAAAATTTGAAGTAGGAGAAAGAGTAAAAATAACTTATGATGGAGATGTAATGGAAACATATCCTATACAAATTAAAGCTATAAAATATGAAGCTATAGATTAATAATAAATACCCTAGAAATGTGAAAAACATATCTAAGGTATTTTTTTATACGCCTCTTGCAATAATTTGATTGTGAGGGCTATATGTATCTCTTGAAAGTAGCTCTCTAGAAACTTCTACGCCATTTTGTTTTAAAATTCTATATGCTACAGCAGTTGAACCATTTGAGCCACTTTGTATTACTTTAGTTTTGCCTTTTCCTAGACCTTTATCATTAGTATAGGTTGTTTTATATGGTATTGTGCCAGTTCTATATGAAACGATTTCTACATCATATTCATTTTCTTCTTTTAAGCCATATATTGAAACTGTTATTCTTTTATTATAGTTTGTTATATCTATTTTTATTGGATAACTTCTTGAGTTTTTGAATTTGAAATCAGGAGCGCCCCAAGATACAGTTGCATCTGTGCCTATTGGAACATATCCTACATCAAATTGATGATTTGTTCTTTCAACAATTTCTAAATTAGCTCTTAAAACAGCATTATATAGTGTACTTGAAACTTGACAGATTCCTCCACCATAATCTGAGGTAACTTGACCTGCAACATAAACTCCTGCTACTTTAAATCCAGCTTGAGGTGTACGTTTTCCTACTGTACCATTGAAAGAAAATACATCTCCAGGCATTAATACAATTCCATTAATTTTTGAGCTAGCTAGAGAAATATTTGTTGATCTATTTGAATTACTAGTAGCGTAGCTTGATGAATATGTAGATAGCTTGTCTGGAAAGGCTTCCATACCAATATCACTTGTTTTTACATTAGGATATAATGTTTTTAATGGTATTGTATAAGTATCACTTTCACCAGTAATTAAGGCTTTAGCCTCATCAATAGATATAGAAAAATCTAAACCTGTAGATGATGGATAAACTGCAAATGGGTTTGTAGTGTAATATGCATCTTTTGCTTGTTTATATATTTCATTATGAATTTCTTCAATATTAATTTCTTTTGCTTTTGCAGGTAAAGTAGGAATTTCTATTGAATCTGTAATATAATTATTAGATACTAACCTTTCTACAAGCAAATTTTTTAATTTATCCGAATTTACATTATAGCCGTCTTTTCCAGCTGTAACAATTAAATTATTATCACTTATTTCATAACTAGGCTCTTTTATTCCATCTTTCATACTACCATTTATTTGTTCAACAATTGAAGAAAAGCTATCATTATTGTAAGAAAAAGTAGCGTTAATATCCTTTTTATGTAATAAACAATTTATAATTTGAAAATTATTTATAAAAATATTTCCTTTTCTACCAATACTATATGCATCATTGACAATATCATCAATATCGAAACTTCCACCAATCTCAGATAAATGCAAGGTGTATGTTTCGTCATTATGTTTAAATACTATTTCAGTAGAGATTCTATTTTCTGTTTCACTAATTATTTTTTCTTTTGCCTGTTCTACAGTAAGCCCAGACAAATCAACTCCTAAGCTACTTACTCCTTGAATAATATTTTCATGACTTAGGTTGATAAGTGCAAATATTGTGGATGAAAATAATATTAAAATAAAAAGCACGAAAAATAAAATAGAAAATACAAGAAGTCCAACATGTTTCCTTTTTATAATTGGAACAAAATCGGGATTGTTATCTTTTATTATATCTTCTGCTTCTTCTATAATTTTATAATCTTCTTCAGTTAAAGCTGATTCTTCTCCTGTATATAAAATTGAGTTCATTTTTTTAATTCTCCCAACAAATATTTAACAATAAAAATATAAAAAAGTAAATATAATTTATTTAAATAATATTTTAATTTTAAAATATTTATGATATAAGAATAATAAAAGTAAAAAAATGGAACAATAGAAAAAGGAAAGGAAATAAGATATGAGTGAATTAGAAAGAAAAAGAAAGTCAGGCTGGGAAAGCATAAATAGCGAGGATTTAGAAAAAAATATTTTCGAATTTTCAAATGATTATATGAATTATTTAAATCAAGCCAAAACTGAAAGAGAAATAATATCTTTATCAGAAAAAATAATAAGAGAACATGGTTTTAAATCAATAGATGAATATGCAGAATTACACCCAGGTGATAAAGTGTACTTTATAAATAGAGGAAAAAGCATGTATATTGCTGTAATGGGAAATAAAAGTCTAGAAGAAGGAATAAATATAATCGGAGCACATGCTGATTCTCCAAGACTAGATTTAAAGCCAAATCCTTTAGTGCAAGAAGGTGAGTTTGCATATTTAAAAACTCATTACTATGGAGGAATCAAGAAATATCAATGGACAGCAATTCCTTTAGCACTTCATGGAGTTATTGTGAAGGAAAATGGAGAAAAAATTACTGTTTCAATAGGTGAAAATGAAGGAGAACCAGTATTTACAATAACAGACCTTTTGCCACATCTAGCAAAAGAGCAACAACAAAAGAAATTAGCAGAGGCAATAAATGGAGAAAATTTATCTATTGTAGTTGGAAATAGACCTGATGCTAATGATGAAAAAGAAAAAGTAAAAAAATATATTTTGAAATTATTAAATAAAAAATATGGAATTACAGAAGAAGATTTTATAAGTAGTGAATTAGAAGCAGTTCCAGCTTTTAAAGCAAGAACATTAGGATTAGATGAAAGCTTAATTGCAGGTTATGGTCAAGACGATAAAGTATGTGTATATACTTCACTAAGAGCAATTTTAGAAGTAGAAAATCCAGATAGAACAGCAGTATGTCTATTCTCAGACAAAGAAGAAATAGGTAGTATGGGAAATACAGGTATGGAATCACATGTATTTGATACATTTATATCAGAACTTTTAAATAAAGCAAAAATAAACAGACCAAATCTTTTGGATAAAGTATTTTGCAATTCAAGGATGTTATCAGCTGATGTTGATGCAGGTGCAGACCCATTATACGCACAAGTTACAGACCACAATAATGCAGGTTTAATGGGATATGGTATTTCTATAAACAAATATACAGGAGCAGGTGGAAAGAGCAATTCATCTGATGCAAATGCAGAATATGTAGCATTTATTAGAAGAATATTTAATCAAAATAATATTCAATACCAACTAGCAGAATTAGGAAAAGTAGACATTGGAGGAGGAGGAACAATCGCATATATATTAGCAAACAAAGGCGTTGATGTAATCGATTGCGGAGTTCCAGTTTTATCAATGCATGCACCATACGAAGTAACAAGTAAATTTGATGTATATACTGCATATCAAGCATATAAAACATTTTTTATGAATTAAAAAATAATAAAAATAATGCGAAACTAAGATTTATTGTATAGAAATTCTTAGTTTCGTTTTTTTATTGTGTAAATTTTATGTGAAAAATATATAAAATACTTGCCAAAAAAATATATATAAGATAATATATGAGATGGAAATTCTTAGGGAAATAAGAGATAGGAGGAAAAAAACTTGGTAGAAGTAAATAGTGTTACGAAGAAATATGGAAAATTTAAAGCTGTAGACGATATAAGTTTTTCAGTAAAAGACCATGAAATTATGGGATTTTTAGGACCTAATGGTGCAGGAAAATCTACAACTATGAATATGATTACAGGTTACATAGAACCAACAAGCGGAAAAATAATTGTAAATGGGTATGATATTTCAAAGTCTCCTAAAAAAGCAAAAATACAAATAGGATATATGCCTGAAAATGTTCCACTATATAATGATTTGACAGTCAGAGAATTTATTAATTATATGGCAGAACTTAAAAATGTAAAAAGAAAAGAAAGAAAAGATGAAGTAAATAAAGTTATAGAAGAAACTGGATTACAAGATGTTCAAAAGAAACTTATAAAAAAGATTTCAAGAGGATATAAGCAAAGAGTAAGTATGGCAGGAGCTCTAGTTGGAAATCCTGATATTTTAATATTAGATGAACCAACAGTTGGATTAGACCCAAAGCAAATTACAGAAATAAGAAGCTTGATAAAAAAACTTGGAAAAAGCCATACAATTATTTTAAGTTCTCATATACTTTCAGAAGTAAGTCAAATATGTGAAAAAGTAATAATTATCAATAAAGGAAAAATTTTAGCTATAGATACACCAGAAAACCTTGAAAAACAAGCTCAAGTTGAAAATAGCATAATAATCACAGTAGAAGACAAAAATAAAAAGATGGATACAATAGGCAAGAAAATTAGTGATATTAATTCAATTGAACTTATAAAAGATAATGATGATGGAACAAAACAATATTTGATTGTAGCTAAAAAAGAATCAGATATTAGAAAGAAATTATTTGAAATTTTACCAAAAGAAGATATTACTATTTTTGAACTAAAACAAAGTGAAACAACTCTAGAAGATGCCTTCTTAAAGGTTATAAATAGTAAAGAAGCTGAAATTAAGAAGGAAGAAAAAACAAATAAGAAAGCTAAAGCTGAAGGCAAAGATGAAAAAAAGGAAGAAAAAGATAACACAAAAACAGAAGCAAAACAAAAAGCAGAAGCAAAAACAAAGGTAGAAACAAAATCAAATGCAAAAACAGAAACAAAACCAAAAGCAAATGCAAACTCAAAAACACAAACAAAACCAAAAGCAGAAACAAAAGCAAAAAAACAAACAGTAGCAAAATCAAAAACAGATACAAAAACTAACGCAACAAAAGCAACAAAAACAAGCAAAAAATCAACTCAAAAAGGAGGTAACAAATAATGTGGGCGATAACTAAAAAAGAATTAAAAAATTATTTTCTATCTCCTATAGGATATGTATATATAGGAATATTTTTAATAGCATGTAGCTTATTTTTCTACTTAGATATATTTCAATACTTAGAAACAGATTTTTCATATATGTTTGGCTCAAGTGTAACAGTACTTACATTTATAGTGCCACTACTTACAATGAGGATGTTTGCTGAAGAAAGAAAAAATGGAACTGAACAATTATTATTAACTTCACCAAAAAGTATCACTCAAATTGTGTTGGGAAAATTTTTAGCTGCAGTAGTAGTTGTATTAATATCAGCATTACTTACTTTAATGCATTATGCAATATTAGCTTATTTTGGTAAACCAGATTTAGCAACATCATTACTTTCAATTTTAGGATTTTCATTACTTTCAATTTCATATGTATCATTTGGGATGTTCGCATCAAGCATAACAGAAAATCAAATTATAGCTGGTGTTATATCAATTGGATTTTTCTTGATATCATGGTTTTTACCTAGTATAGTAACAAATGCTTCAACATTTTCACTAATGTATGCATTTTATGGATCATTTATGAACGGAACAATATCTATTGCAAATACTGTATTATTAATATCATTTACAGTAATGTTTATAATATTTACTATTATTACACTACAAAAAAGAAAGTATGTTAAATAGGAGGGCAAAATGAAAAAGATTATAAAATTATTAAAAGAAAAGTGGTTAAGACAAACAAGTTTAACAATTTTTTTAGTTGCAATAATATTTGCTATATTCCTATTAACAAATAAAATTATAGACAACTTAAATCTATCACCAATAGACTTTACACAAGAAAAAATATATTCATTAACAGATGAATCAAAAGAGGCTGTAAAAAAAGTAGAAGTAAATGTAGATATGTATTTCTTTGGATACACAGAAGATACTACACAAGTAATACTAGGAAATCAATATCATGATGTAAATGAGAGAATAAATATACATTTAGTTGATGTAGAAGAAAGACCAGATTTGGCTTCACAATATGGAGTATCTTCTGTTGATAAAATAATAGCAGTTTCATCAAATCAAAGATATAAAGTAATAGATTCAAGCGACCTATATACATATGACAGCACAACTTATGAATCAATAGATATAACAGAACAAAAATTAACAAATGCAATTTTAGATGTAACTATTGCAAAAAAACCACAAGTATACTTTTTAACAGGACATGAAGAATATGGAATAACTAGCGAATCTTATTTATATACATTAGCTCAACAAATTACAAATGAAGTTAATGATGTAAATACTTTAGACTTAATATCATCAGATATGCCAGAGACATGTGATGTACTTATTATAGCAAATCCAACAAAAGATTTTACAGACTTAGAAACAGAAAAAATAGAAAATTATATAAATAATGGTGGAAAAATAGTATGGATGCAAAATCCATATCTAGTAGACAATATAGATGGAACAAGTCTAACAAATGTTAATAAAATCTTATCACTATATGGAATTAGCTTTTCAAAAGGTGTAGTATATGAGCAATCATCAAGTAATATGTTAATGAGTAGCCCAGAATTAATAATTCCAGAATTAAAATATAATAGCATTGTTAAAGATATTTACACAGATGGTTCAATAGTAATGATAGATGCAGGAAAGATAAATACAGCAGACGCTGAAACATTAGAAGGACTAGGAGTTACAGCATCACCATTTATTAATTCAACAGAAGGTTCTTATTATAAAGAAGAAGGAAATGCATTAGTTAAAGAAGATTCAGACGAAGTTGGACCTTTTGTACTTGGAGAAGTATTAACCAAAAAGATAAATGATGAAAAAACATCTACATTAGTAGCAATATCAAATACTTTCTTTGAAACTAATGTAACAATTATAATTGGACAAAGTTATGCAGTACCAATTAACTTGAGAAATAATGGTGATATATTGTTAAATACAGTTGCATACTTGTCAAATAGGGAAGATTCAATAAGAATCAGAAAAGACTTAGGAGTTGTAACTTATACAGCTACTGAATTACAAGACCAAATAGTAAAAGTAATAATTTTTGGAGTTCCAATATTAATAATCGTAATTGGAATTGTAGTAACAATTATAAGAAAGAGAAAAAGATAATAAATAAAAAACTCTATTAATTAAAGTGCTGAAATTTGATTATTTCAACACTTTTTTTTATTCAAAATATTTTTCATTTTTTTACATTTCCTTAGTATATGTTTATTATACAAATTATATTGAAAAAAATAAAACAATATTGTAAAATATAAATTGTTCAAGAAAGGAAGAATAAGTGAATAAAAAAATAGGAAAAGTAAATAAAAAAGTTATAAGATTATTAAATTTACAATACGAAGAAGAATTACCAATATTTTTAGGAGATACAAATATTGAGCATATGAAAAGGCAACACTTAGAAGATTATGAAAAGTATGGATTAGATATACAAAAAATAATATCAAACCCAACATATGTTGCAAAAAATCCAAATCAAGGTTCTATTGAGTATATAAAACAATATGAAGTAAATAATGAGTTCGTATTAGTTGCAGTGAGAATAAGTAATAGAGGAACTATGTTTGCAAAAACTCTATTTATTATGACAGAAAAAAA
>CANQCW010000029.1 GCA_947591055.1 uncultured Clostridia bacterium
TTTTATGTATAAATGTAATTTAATGGTAAATAATAGAATTAGCAAAATTTTTTTAAGGAGATAAATATATGAGTAATTATCCAATTGAAGGTTTAATGAACAGTGCGATGAACTCAATTAAAGAGATGATTGATGTTAATACAATTATAGGAGATCCAATAGAAACATCAAGCAATGTAGTAATTATTCCTGTATCTAAAGTAAATTTTGGATTTGCAGCAGGAGGAAGTGAATTTAAGGTAAAAGGCATAACTGATAAAAAAGAAAAAGAGGAAGAAAAAGAAGATGTAAAATTACCTTTTGGAGGAGGTTCTGGAGCTCGGAGTAAGCATAAGTCCTATTGCGTTTATTGTTGTACAGCCATCTGGAGTAAAGCTTATGCCTGTAACACATAGTTCTTCATTAGACAAACTGTTAGATTTAGTTCCTGATTTAATAGAAAAAACAACAAATATGTTAGATAAAAAATTAAATAAAACAAAAACAGTACAAGAAAATGTTATTGTTAAGGTAAATGATGAAAATAAAAATAAAGAAAAAGAAAATAATGAACCATCAAAGACTGTTAAAGTAGAATCAAAACCTTATGACGTAGAATATGATGAAACTGACATATAAAAATAAAAGTCATTAGAAATATTAATATCTAATGGCTTTTTTATTGTAACTTATATAATCTTTGATTTCTTTTATTTATAGATGTATAATGCTTTAGCAATATATGGTCCAACTTCATCAAATTTGTACCAACCAGAACTTTTACTATTATTTTCCAAACCGGTTAGGATTTGAAATATAGACCATACCATTATCATCTGTTGCAAGTAAAACCATATAATGTGATGATGTTGTCCAACGATTTGCAGAAGGTTTATTCCATACACATATTAAAACAGGTTTATTATTTTTTAAATGGTTGGTAATATTTTTTTCACTTAAATGAACACTATCATAGAAAAAATCAGAATTATCAATGTTAAAACTTTTAGAAAATTCTCTTGAAATCATTTCTCCATTAAGAACAGGATAATATTTTTCTCTTAAATCTTCTGGAGTGACATCTACATTATATGCTGAAAGGATTATAGACATAGCAGTTATACCACAACCAGTATCACTCATATTTCCATCCCAGTATTTTTTATTTGACCAAGAAGATGTGCCATTTTGTTTATATTCTTTATAAGTTTTTCCAGAAATATCTGTAAAAGTAGTAAAATAACCATCTTGATTAGACACGATTTTTTGACCTATTCCATTGTAATTGCCATTATAATCAAGTTTTATTGTTTCATATAGTTCATTAGAAGTGCTAGAAGGAATAAGATTTAAAGATATTTGATTACTAGAAAAAAAACCAATTACTTCATATATCATTTTATTTAGTACAAAAATTAATAATAAAAATATTATAATTTTAAAAATAATTTTTTTCCTATTTTTCTTAATTCTTTTCATATAATTAAAATCCTTTCAAAAGTTGAATTTACATTAAAATTAATTGTTGATCTAATTATAAATGGAAAATATAATTAAAGTTTTAAGATTTGTTTAAATAAATCTTAAGATTTTCTTAACATTTAGCCCAAATAATGAAAATAAAAAAATTATATGATATACTTATAATGAGGTAAATTTATGAATATTTTAGTGTTAGATGATGAAAAAGAAATAGCAGATTTAGTTGAGGTATATTTGAAAGTTGAGGGTTATAATATTTTAAAATTTTATAATTCAAAAGACGCATTAAATGCAATAGATAGAGAAAAAATAGACCTAGCTATATTAGATGTAATGGTGGATAATGTAGATGGATTTGAAATATGTAAAATAATACGAGAAAAAAATCTAAATTTTCCAATCATAATGCTTACTGCCAAAATAGAGGATAAAGATAAGATTACAGGATTATCAATAGGAGCAGATGATTATATGACAAAACCATTTAATCCATTAGAGTTACTTGCTAGAGTAAAATCTGCTTTGAGAAGATATACAAAATATAATGATATAAATGAAGAAAATTTGATAGAAATAGAAGGACTAGTAATAGATGAAAAAAAGCATAGATGCTTACTTTATGAAAAAGAAATAGAGTTTACTCCTATTGAGTTTGATATATTATTATATTTGGCAAAAAGAAGAGGACAAGTAGTAAGTTCAGAAGAATTATTTGAAAAAGTATGGAAGGAAAAATATTTTGACAGTAATAATACAGTAATGGTTCATATAAGAAGAATAAGAGAGAAATTAAATGAAAATACAAAAAATCCAAAATTTATAAAAACTGTTTGGGGAGTAGGATATAAAATGGACTAATATTTGTAAAATAGAAAAAATGGATTAATAATTAAAGAGTAGAATATAAAATGGACTAACTGTTTCTAAAATAAAAGAAGGGAATAAATTTTATTATGCAAAATGAAGTAATTTCAAAAGAATTAAAAAGTTTAAGAAGTACACTTGCAATAAAGGCAGCAATAAAAATAGTAGCCTATACGCTTATAGCATATTTAATTTCAGAATTGCTTATAGATAATATATTAAATGACGATTTGGCAGAAATGACAGCACAGTATTTAGGTAGAGTAGTTTATAATGAAATAGTTGCGTATAAGCCAGTTATACTATTTATTTGTGCAATAGTAATTTTAATCATAATCTCATATTTAGTAATTAGAAAAATGAATAATAGCATAGTAGAAACAATACAAGCTATTGATAAAATGCTAAAAGATCCAGAAAAAGAAATAGAATTATCAGGAAATCAAGCATTGCTTCAAAATAGATTAAATATGATAAGGATGGATTTAATAAAAAATCAAAATGAAGCAAAAGAAGAACTAGAAAAAAAGAATAATTTAATGATGTATGTAGCACATGATTTAAAAACGCCTCTAACATCAGTAATTGGATACTTAACACTACTTACAGACGAAAAAAATATTTCAGAAGAGCTAAAGCAAAAATATTTAAAAATAGCATTATCAAAAGCAGAAAGATTAGAAGATTTAACAAATGAATTTTTTGATATAACAAGATATAATATAAAAGATATAAACATAGTAAAAAAAGAAATTGATTTATCATATTTATTTGAACAATTAATAGAAGAGTGTTATCCAATGCTTGAAAATAAAAAACTAAAAATTGAGATAAATAAACCAGATAAAATAATGTATTTTGGAGATGGAGAAAAGTTAGCAAGATGCTTTGAAAATCTTATAAAAAATGCAATAAATTATAGTTATGAAAATACAACAATTTATATAAATGTTAAACAAATTGAAAATAACATAAATATAGTTTTCAAAAATAGATGCGATAAAATACCAAAATATAAATTAGATAAGATATTCGAACAATTTTATAGAGTAGATAAATCAAGAGCAACATCAACAGGAGGAGCAGGTCTTGGCTTAGCAATTACAAAACAAATAATTGAATTACATGGTGGCGATATAAAAGTAAAAAATGATGATGAATTTATAGAGTTTGAAATTAATTTTAAAACTAATTAATAAAATAAGTAATTGCAAAAAAATTCCAGAAATACTTTAAAATATTATAAAAAAGTGATATAATTACATATATTGTGTTATAAAAATAACTCACAAAGAGTATTATTGTTGTTTAGGAGGAAATAGATGCTAGAACTAAAAAATATATGTAAAGTTTATGAATCACATAATTTTAAGCAAAAAGCTTTAGAAAAAGTTAGCATTAACTTTAGAGAAAATGAATTTGTTTCTATTTTAGGACCATCTGGAAGCGGAAAAACAACTCTTCTTAATATTATTGGAGGACTTGATAATTATACTTCTGGAGAATTGATTATAAATGGAATAAGCACTAAAAAATATAAAGATAGAGATTGGGATACATACAGAAATCATAGAATAGGTTTTGTATTTCAAAGTTACAATTTAATACCTCATCAAACTGTACTTTCTAACATAGAACTTGCACTTACATTATCAGGAGTTTCAAAAAAGGAAAGAACTAAAAGGGCAAAAGAGGCTTTGAAAAAAGTTGGTTTAGAGGATCACATAAATAAAAAGCCTAATCAACTATCTGGTGGTCAAATGCAAAGGGTTGCTATTGCAAGAGCATTAGTAAATAACCCAGATATTCTTCTTGCTGATGAACCAACTGGTGCTTTAGATTCAAAAACCAGTGTACAAATAATGAATCTTTTAAAAGAGGTTGCAAAAGATAGATTAGTTATAATGGTTACTCATAATAAAGATTTAGCAGAAGAATATTCAACAAGAATAATTGAACTTAAAGATGGAAAAATTCTTGGAGATAATAATCCTTTTGATGGAAAAAATGAGAAAATAGAAAAAAATAAAAAAGACAAGAAAACTAATATGTCTTTCTTTACAGCTTTATCTCTTAGTCTAAATAATTTAATGACTAAAAAAGGTAGAACAATTTTAACTGCTTTTGCTGGTTCAATTGGTATAATTGGAATTGCATTAATTCTTTCATTATCTAGTGGTGTTCAAGAATACATAAATAGAGTACAAGAAGAAACTCTTACATCTTACCCACTTACAATTGAAGATGCATCTATTGATTTAGGTTCTGCTTTAACTGAAGCTGAGCTAAGCAAAAGCTCTATTGAAAATCAAGAAGAAAACAGAATTTATTCTAACAATACAATTGGTGATACAATGCATCTTATGAGTAGCAGAGTTCAAACAAATAATTTAAACTTATTTAAAAAGCATATTGAAGATAGCAATAATGCTATTAAAGATTACACATCAGCTATAAGCTATGAATATGATTTACATCTTCAATTATTTAAAAGTGATACAGAAAATGGAATTATTCAAGTTAATCCAAATACTGTATTAGAAAGTATTGGAATGACACCTAATGAAATGCAATCAAACTTTTTTGCAAGTGATGTATGGTCTAAAATGTTTGACAACGAAGAAATTAATAAACAGATGTATCAACTAATTGCAGGAAAGATGCCAGAAAACTACAATGAAGTAGTAGTATTAGTAGATGAAAATAATAGAATAAGTGATTTTACTTTATATGCTTTAGGTTTGAAAGACCAAGATGAACTAAAAGATATGTATGAGAAAATTAATAATGGTGAAGAAGTTGAATCAGAACAAACAAGTTACAGTTTTGATGAAATTCTAAATTTATCATTTAAGTTATTACTAAACTCAGATTATTATGAAAAAACAAACAATATATGGGTAAATAAAAAAGAGGATGAAGATTATTTAAAAGAAAAAATAAATAATGCTGAAGAAATTAAAGTAGTAGGAATAATTAAACCAAATGAAGATGCAACAGTAACAAGTGGTAGTATGATGGGTGGAATCCTATACAATAAAGAGTTAGAAGAATATGTAATTCAAAAAATAAATGATTCAGAAATTGTAAAACAACAAAAAGAAAATCCTGATATTAATGTATTTACAGGCTTAGAATTTAGCAAAGAAAAATTTGATATAAATAATTTAAGTACACAACAAAAAATGTATTTACAATCACTTCCAGCAGAAGAGTTAGCAAATCTAATTACACAATATAAAGAACAATCTGAGGCAACTTATGATAGTATTATGGAGGAACTAGGCTCAGTTGATTTAGAAAAGCCAAGTTCTATATATCTATATCCAAAAGATTTTGAGTCAAAAGAAAAAATAAAAGACTTAATTTCTGAGTATAATGAAAAACAAAAACAAGATGGAAACGAAGATAATGTAATTAACTACAATGATTTAGTAGGTATGCTTATGAACTCTGTTACAGGAATAGTAGATATGATAAGCTATGTACTTATAGGATTTGTTTCAATATCACTTGTTGTATCAAGCATTATGATTGGTATAATAACATATATATCAGTTCTAGAAAGAACAAAAGAGATTGGAATTTTAAGAGCAATCGGAGCATCTAAAAAAGATGTTTCAAGGGTATTTAATGCAGAAACTTTAATAATTGGTTTATTTGCTGGAATAATTGGAATAGGAGTTACAGTGCTTCTTAATTTACCAATAAATGTTATAATTGCAAATGTTGCAGGTGTTAATAACTTAAGTCATTTGCCAATAGTTGGAGGATTAATACTAGTTGCAATTAGTGTTGTACTTACTATAATTTCTGGATTAATTCCATCAAGAATAGCTAGTAAACAAGACCCAGTAAAGAGTTTAAGATCTGAATAAATTAAAACTTATTTTTAAAATTATATTGATTTTTTTAATAAAAAGATGTAAAATAGTCTTGTTGTAAATAAAATCTTTCAGATTTTTGATACAACAAGATTATTCATATATGCAATAATGACATATAAAAAAACAGATTTTAGTAGGGAGATCTTATATAAGATTTCCTTATTTTTTTGATATTAAATATTTAATTTTTATGATTAAAATAATATATTTTTTGATATAATAAAGATAAAAGAAGGGAGAAAAAAATATGAATTCTAAGAAAAAAGTTGTTTTAGTAGGAGCTGGTTTTGTAGGCATGAGTATGGCTTATTCATTGTTAAATCAAGGAGGAGTAGATGAACTTATACTAATAGATGTTAATAAAGATAAAGCAGTAGGAGAGGAGATGGACTTATCAGATGGTCTTCCATATTCACCACATAAAATGAACATAAAAGCAGGAGATTATGATGAGTGCAAAGATGCAAACATTGTAGTTATAACAGCTGGTTTAGCACAAAAACCTGGTCAATCAAGATTAGAACTTGCTATTGAAAATACAAAAATTGTTAAAGAAATTACTAAAAAAGTTATGGAAAATGAATTTAAAGGAATATTTATAGTAGCAACTAATCCAGTAGATTTAATGAGTTATGTAGTATTAAAAACATCTAAAATGCCAAAGTCAAAAGTAATAGGTTCAGGAACAGTTTTAGATACTGCAAGACTTAGATACTTAATAGGAGAATACTTAGAAGTTTCTAATAAAAATGTTCATGCATATATATTAGGTGAACATGGAGATTCATCACTTGTTCCATGGGAGCATTGCTATATTGGTTGTAAAAAAATGATTGATATAATGCATGACAATAATTTACCAATGGAAGATTTAGAAAAAATTCACAATAAAGTATGGAACGCTGCTTATGAAATAATTGAAAAAAAGAAGGCAACATATTATGGAATTGGTATGGCTCTAAATAGAATTATAAAAGCTATATTAAATGATGAAAATGCTATACTTACAGTTTCAACTTATCAAGAAGGCGAATATAAACAAGAAGGAATATACATTGGAGTTCCAGCAATAATTAATAAAAAAGGAGTTAAGGAAATTCTGCAACTAAATCTAAATGAAAAAGACCAAGAAAAGTTTGATAAAAGCTGTAAAATAATGAGAGAAAATATAGAAAATGAAATAAATAATTTGCTGGTTTAATTCTTTAACTGACCTATCAGTATAATGCAAAAAAATATAATATGATATACTATAAAACAAATTAATTTTACATTTGTATTGATAAAAAAGATAATTTTGAGTAAAATGTAAATATAAAGTTATATGTTCCTTGGAAAAGAACAGGAAAGGAAACAATTTTTTAATGAGTATAAAAGAAAAAAATCAAGACTTTTCTAATTTTAAGAAAAGAGTTAAAGAAAAAGACTTAAGAAAAATTTTTGAGGCAAAAGAATTTAAAAACATAAAAGACATAATATATAATTCTGCAAAAGTATTTAAAGAGCAAATTGCATTTGTAATAAAACACAAAGATGGAGACAATATCGAATACGAAAATGTTACATATAAAAGATTGTTAGAAGATGTAAATAAGTTAGGAACTGCATTTTATGCTTTAAAATTAAAAGCTAAAAGAGTTGCTATTATTGGAAGAAATAGATATGAGTGGGTTTTAGCTCATATTGCTAATTTGTTAGGAGGAATAGTATCTGTACCTTTAGATAAAGATTTGGAATATAACGAATTAGAAAGTTCTTTAGTTAGAAGTAAGGCAGATTGCATTGTTTTTGATGAAAAATTAACTGAAAAAATTAATCTTGTTAAGCAAGCTAATAATACAAATTTGACACAATATATTTGCATGGGAAAATTAGATGGATTTAATTCTATTAGTGAATTATTAATTTTAGGTCAAAAATTACTTGATGGTGGAGAAAAAGAATATATAAATTACGAAGTAGATGAAAATGCTATGAATATATTGCTTTTTACATCAGGAACAACTGATAAATCAAAAGCAGTAATGCTTTCACAAAGAAACATTGCATCTAATATATATGCTATGCAATGTACAGAAGATATAAGACCAACAGATACTAATATTGCATTTTTACCGTTCCATCATATTTTTGGTTCTACATGTATGATAATGATGATTGCATGTGGAGTAAAAACTGTTTTTCCAGATGGATTAAGATATATAAAACAAAATCTTAACGAATATAAAATTACTATATTTGTTGGAGTTCCTGTTTTAATAGAAAGTATTTACAAAACTATAATGAAAGAAATAGAAAAGCAGGGAAAAACAAAGTTAATAAAAATAGCAGTAAAAATAAGCAACTTTTTATTAAAATTACATATTGATTTAAGAAGAACTTTATTTAAGCAAATAATTTCCGCATTGGGTGGAGAATTAAGATTTGTTATATCAGGAGGAGCACCAGCAGATAGTAAAATTGCAAAAGGATTTAATGATTTAGGAATTAAAACTGTGCAAGGATATGGATTAAGCGAAACAGCTCCAGTTATTGCAGCTGAAAATGAGATGGCAATGAAGCCGGGCTCAGTAGGTGTTCCTATGATAAATGATGAAGTAAAAATAGTAAATAAAGATGATAATGGAATTGGAGAAATAATTGTAAAAGGTCCTAATGTAATGCTTGGATATTATGAAATGCCAGAACTTACAGCTGAAGTAATAAAAGATGGTTGGTTTTATACAGGAGACCTTGGATATCTTGATAATAAAGGAATATTGTTTATAACTGGTAGAAATAAAAACTTAATTGTTTTAAAAAATGGTAAAAAAGTTTTTCCAGAAGAATTAGAAACTTTAGTAAATAGAATAGAACTTGTTGAAGAATCTATGGTTTTTGGATTGCCAGATAAAGAAGATAAAGATGATGTTAAACTATCTGTAAAAATATTTTATAATAAACAAGTTGCAAAAGAAAAATATCCAGACAAATCAAAAGATGAACTTTATAAAATAATATGGGATCAAATAAAAGAACTAAATAAAACATTTCCAAGATATAAGCACATACAAAATTTAATCTTGAGTGATGAAGAATTAATAAAAACAACAACTAAAAAAGTTAAAAGACAAGAAGAAATGAAAAAGATTTTAGCAAGTGCAAATTAAAATAATCTCAAGCAAAAATATAAGTGCAAATTAAAATGAAAAATATAATGAGTAAAAATGTTGTAAAGACTAATAATTTGTAGTATAATGAAAAATAGATTTCATTTTGAAATCGTAAAATGTGATTCTTTAGAAAGGAGAAAAAAGAGATGAAACACATTAAAACCATTACTACGAAAGACCTGAAAGAATCAATGAAAAAAGGCGGTTGTGGCGAGTGCCAGACTTCCTGCCAGTCAGCCTGCAAGACTTCTTGCACGGTTGGAAACCAGTCTTGCGAGCAAAAAAGCAATTAATTTGCAAAGCAAAGACTAATGGAGCGGTGAAATCCGCTCCATACTATAATTTTTAGTTTAGTTATATAAGGAGTATAAATTAATGGAAAATAATGAACCAAATAATATTGATTTTATGCAACTTACTACTAGAGAACAAATTGATGCACTTGAAAATGCGTACAATGTAATTTATAAAAATATATATGAAAATAGAGGTCAAGATATTTTAAGCGGGAAGCTTGAAATAATAGATATAGCTTATAACGAAACTTCAGACAAAAATGTAGTATATGATATAAAATATATGGATAATTCTACACAAGAAGAAAAACATGAATATTACAATAAGGATTTAGAAAAAATTGATATAGATGCAGAAAAGATTGAAGCATATAAATTACTTGGAACTGATACTAAAGAAATGGAAGAAGAACTTTTAGAACTACAATCATTAGAAAAAAATGAAAATAAAGTTTCATTATCTAATTTAAAAAGTTTAGATAAACAAATAGATCAAACAGCTTTATCTTTAGGTATATCAAGAGAAGAAATAGTATCTTCTGCAACAATTGATGCTAATGAAAATTTAAAAATAGATGAAAAAATTTTAAATGGTCAATCAATTGATGCAAAAGAAAAAGTTAGTATTCACTATAACATGAGAGATGTTTTAGGTGGAGACTATGTATCATATCAAATAGTAAAAACTGCAAATGGAAATTATAAATTAATGGGAATTGACTCAAAAGGATATGCAGAAGAAATTGGACAAGACAAAGTAGAATTAATAAGAACATCTCAAAATATATCTTTAACACAAGAAAATGGAACTTCAAAAGAAGCAAGCCTGGTAGTAGGCTTTAGAATAAAATCAAGAGCAAGTGAAGTAGATAATGACCAAATTGTAGGATTATGTAATGATGGTAGAAGTTCTATGACTACATTTTATGGTAGAGGAGCTATATATCAAGATCAAATTGTAGCTGAAAATATTTCAAATCTAACTTATAATGGTTATAGAGCAAAACAAGAACGTTTTATGGATACATTAGAAACAGATAAATATGAATTCACAATAGCAAATGAAATAATTGATGAATCAGCTGAAAAGCATAATATTGATCCGGAAGTCTTAAGAAGTGAAGTAATTAAAAAATATGAAGATTTTGATAATGTAACTATGGAAGAAGTAAATGAAATGGCAAGTGATATAGAAAGAACAGAACCACCAGAACCAGAGCATTTACTTGATACAGGAAATAATCATAATTAATTTAGAAAAGTGGAGATTTTTCAAAACAAAAATCTCCACCTTTATTTTTGATGTTATTTCATGTACTATCAAATATTTATAATTTCACCAAATTTTATAACTGTACTATTTTCAGGTATACTTTTAAAAACTGTTGCATTGGCACCTATTTTTACATTATTACCAATTTTAATTGGACCTAAAATTTGAGCGCCTGCACCAATTAGTACATTATCACCTATATCTGGATGTCTTTTAAATTTATCTTTACCGGTTCCTCCAAGTGTTACATTATGATAAATTGTACAATTATTTCCAATTCTTGTAGTTTCTCCAATAACAATACCCATGCCATGGTCTATAAAAAGTTTTCTTCCGATTTCAGCTCCGGGATGTATTTCAATCCCAGTAAAATGTCGACCTATTTGAGAAAATAAACTAGCTAAAAAATATAATTTATGCTTGTATAAATAATAACATAATCTATGATTTACTAAAATATGAAATCCAGGATACAAAATAATAACTTCTAATATAGACTTACAAGCAGGATCTTTTTGAGCAATATTTTTTGCATCTTCATAAAGTTCTTTAAAAAATTTAAACATTAATTTCACCTAAAATAAATTATTAAAAATATTTTAAAATGGTTACTAAAATTAAGATGCTTATTTTAAATTTTCTAATTCTTTAATTTTATCACGAATTTCTGCTGCTTTTTCAAACTCTAGGTTTTGAGCATACTTAATCATTTCATCTGTTAATTTATTTATTACAGTTTCTAAGTCATCTTCTTTTGCAATATCTATAGATTTTGTAGAATCATCTACCTCATAAGATGCTTTTATAGTTTCTCTAATATCCTTTTTGATAGTTTGAGGTGTAATATTATTTTTTATGTTATATTCTTCTTGTATTTTTCTTCTTCTATTTGTCTCGGAAATAGCTCTATCCATAGAATCAGTAAGTTCATCTGCATACATAATAACTTTTCCATCTGTATTTCTTGCTGCTCTACCAATTGTTTGAATTAAAGACCTTTCTGAACGTAAAAATCCTTCTTTATCAGCATCTAAAATGGCAACTAGGGAAACTTCAGGAATATCTAAACCTTCTCTTAAAAGATTTATACCTACTAAAACATCAAATTTACCCATACGCAAATCTCTTATAATTTCCATCCTTTCTAGTGCCTTAATATCCGAGTGCATATATCTTACTTTAATATCTAGTCCTGATAAATACTTAGTCAAATCTTCAGCCATTTTCTTAGTAAGGGTAGTAACTAAAACTCTTTCATTTTGTTTTGTTCTTTCATTTATTTGAGCAATTAAATCATCAATTTGATTCTCAACAGGTTTTACTTCTATTTTAGGATCTAATAAACCAGTAGGTCTTATAATTTGTTCTACAACTCTGTCTTTAGAGTGCTCTTTTTCATATTCGGCAGGAGTTGCACTTACAAATACAACTTGATTTATTTTTTGTTCAAATTCTTCAAACTTTAGAGGCCTATTATCAAAAGCTGAAGGTAATCTAAAACCGTATTCAACTAATGTTTCTTTTCTTGCTCTATCACCATTATACATTGCTCTTACTTGTGGAATAGTTGCATGTGATTCATCAATTAAAAGTAAAAAATCTTTTGGAAAATAATCAAAAAGGGTGAAGGGGCTACTTCCAGGTTCTCTACCACTAATGTGTCTTGAATAATTTTCGATTCCTTGACAAAATCCAGTTTCCTTCATCATTTCCAAATCAAAATTAGTTCTTTCTTCAATTCTTTGAGCCTCAAGTAATTTGCCCTTATCTTTAAAATATTTTATTCTTTCTTCAAGTTCTTGACTTATTGTTTTAATAGCTCTTTCCATTTTATCTTCAGTTGTAACATAATGAGAGTTTGGAAAAATCATTATATGATTTCTAACACCAATAACTTTGCCTGTTAATGGATTTATTTCTTCTAATTTTTCAATTTCATCTCCCCAAAAACTAATTCTAATTGCAGTTTCACTTTCATCAGAAGGATATACTTCAACAATATCTCCTTTAGCTCTAAAAGTTCCTCTTTTAAAATCTAACTCATTTCTTGTATATTGAAGACTTATTAACTTTCTTAATAACTCATTTCTTTCTTTTTGCATACCAGGTCTTAAAGAAATAATCATATTCTCATAATCAATAGGGTCTCCTAAACCATAGATGCAAGAAACAGATGCAACAATTATAACATCTCTAGTTTCAAATAAAGAGGCAGTAGCAGAATGTCTTAACTTATCAATTTGATCGTTAATAGAAGCATCTTTTTCAATGTAAGTATCAGATGATGGTACATAAGCTTCTGGTTGATAATAATCGTAATAAGAAACAAAGTATTCAACATTATTCTCTGGAAAAAACTCTTTAAATTCACTATATAATTGTCCCGCAAGTGTTTTATTATGAGCGAGTACTAGAGTTGGCTTTTGCACTTTTTCTATAATATTTGCCATTGTAAATGTTTTTCCGAGAACCCGTTACTCCAAGTAAAGTTTGAAACTTTTTGCCATCTTGTATACCTTTACTTAAATATTCTATTGCTTGTGGCTGGTCGCCAGTTGGTTTATATTCTGAATGTAACTTGAACATATTTTTCTCCTTATTATAATTTTGTAAAAAATATATTTAGAACTAGTGTTTGTATTTTACAATATTTTTGAATACTTGTAAACAATTTTTAAGTTAATAATTAAAATTATTTAACAAAAACGAGAAAATTACTTGACAATATAAAACAAACGTTTTATAATAAATACT
>CANQCW010000030.1 GCA_947591055.1 uncultured Clostridia bacterium
AAGTCTGTTGTATAATAAAGTGTTATTTTTGGTATGCTTATTTTATTTGTAACTATTGTTTTAAAGATTTCTGCCATATGTCTATCATCTTCACAAACAAATATTAGTCCTGGAATTGATGCAAATCCTGAATCTCCTGGAGTAAAGTTTTCATAGAAGTCTTTCCATAAGTTCATCCTTTCAACAAGTTTATTTTCCCAATCTTCATTTCTTCTAATAACTTCATATACAAAGCTTACTTTTCTTCCAGTGAATTCTAAGTCAATACTTGCTACTGGTTTGAATTGTTTATTTAATGTTTTTGCAAGTATTTGTGGTTTTAATTTATAATCTGAAAATGCTTTTACTTTTCTCATATATGCTATTACTAATTGATTTCCAGCAAGTTTTTTCTTTATCATTTCAACTGGTTTTGCATTATCACTTGGTTGCCATTTACACTCTATTTCTCTTGATGTAAGTAGATATTTTCCCATCTTCTCCATGCAATATACTCTATATATACCGCTTCCTTCTGGTGATGTGAAATAGTATCTTGTAAGTATTTTACTTCTAATTAATTGATCTAGCTTATTATTTAACTTGTCTTGATTTTTAATATCAGCTTTTTCATGTTCTAAAAGCTGAAACATCTGTCTTGATGTCAAAAATTCAAATTTATTAATTAAGTCCAATATTTTAAAATGTATATCATTTATATGACCTAAATTTATCTTCTGTAAAATTTGATTCATAGACACATATCCGTCTTTTCCATCAAATACTTTGATTTCTCCTTCTCTCATCCTAAATGGAGATATTGTTGTTTTAATTTCATTATCTTCTACCATTTTTATCCTCCTACAAAAATTATTTTATAGAATAATTAGCTTTTTATTTATAAATATATTAATTAAAAAGCCATTATACTCTTTTATTATACCACTTATGTCAACAACATACAATAGTTAATTTTATTTTTTTCTTATCAGGAATAATTTTCTTTATTTTTACTTGTACTTCTTGGCCATATTTCAAATTATCTTTATATTCACACATACCTACTAGATTAGGTTTTAATTCAATAAATATACCATCTTTATTTTTTGCAGTTTCTCTTACAATTCCTTTTAATATAGACCCTTCTGTTAAATCTTTTATATTTTCCTTCCAAGAGCCTAACATTTCTTTATATGATAAATAAAATTTATTATTTTCTTTATCAATATCTTTTATTTTTACTTTTATTTTTTGACCTATTTTAATTTTTTCTTCAGGTGTTTTCATCCTTGATACTGAAATATCATTAATGTATAAAAGTCCAGAAGTTCCCCCTCCTATTTCAACAAAAGCTCCATAAGGCTTAATATTTCTAACAATTCCATCTACAACATCACCTTCAGATAAATCATTGATAGCCCACTTCAAGCTTTCATTTTTTACTGCTTTTCTGGATAAATAGCATACATCATCATTTATACTACTTACTTTAAATTGAACATAAGGATTATTTTTCATAATATTTCCAAGTTCACTACTTGGTATTATGCCTTTAATATTATTTCCTAAATTAATATACGCATTAAACTTATTATCAATTTTTTCTATTTTTCCTTGCAAAGTAGTATTTTTATCTAAGGCAGATTTTAAGTCTTGCACAGAATATTTATTTTCACTTTCGTTCCAGCCCTCTGGAATAAATCTTTGGTATAACATTTTTATTTTTTTCCTTTGTTTATATTTTTTAGTTGCAATATACTAATTAATTTTTACAGTTTTAAGAATAATTATTAATCAATTTTTTAGTTGTAAAATTTTTTAATTATTAATCAATTTGTCTATTTCTTGTTTTGTTAAAGTTCTCCATTTACCTAGTTTTAAATCTTTTACATCTATATTTCCTATTTTTGCTCTATGAAGTGCTAACACTTTTTTCCCTATTGCTTCACACATTTTTCTTACTTCTCTATTTTTACCTTCATGTATAGTAATCTGGATTCTTGATAAATTTTTTTCTTCATCTATTTTAAGTATTTTTACTTTAGCAGGTTTTGTTAAATATCTTTCATTATCATTTTGTTCTATTTCAACACCCTCTTGCAACCTTTTTACATCTTCATTTGTTATTTTTCCAGTTACTGTAACATTATAAGTTTTTTCTATTTCATTTTTTGGGTGCGTTACTTTATTTATAAAATCTCCATCATTAGAAAGTATTAAAGCTCCTGATGTGTACATATCAAGTCGGCCTGCTGGAACTACTTTTTCTTCTACTCCTTTTAGCAAATCCATTACTGTATCTCTTTGAAATTGGTCTTTTACAGTAGTTACATATCCAATTGGTTTATTTAATAATATATATATTTTTTTATCTTCAATTTTTAAAACTTTACCATCAAATTCAACTTTATCTTTTTTTGGATTTACTTTACTTCCAAGTTCTGTTACTGTTTTTCCATTTACTTTAATTTTTCCTTGTAAAATTAGTTCTTCTGCTTTTCTCCTTGATGCCACTCCTGAACTTGCTATATATTTTTGTAGCCTTATTTTTTCATCTTCCAATTAAATAACCTCCAAAATTTTTTCTATAACAAAATTAACACTTTTTTCAAAGACTTGTTGTAATGTTTCTTCACTGAAAATATTATACTGTTCTTGCTTAACTTTAAAATTTTTTATATTATTTAAATAATCTATTGTATTTAATATATCATCTTTTGTTATAGAAAATCCATTGCTATCTTTTAATATCTTATTATAGTCGAAATTGCTATTATTATCTATTTTTTCTTTAAAATATTTAGTGAATATTTTAAAGTCTTTTTGTTTATCTGCTATTGCTTCTCTCCATGTTTCTATTTTTTCACTTCCATCTATTTGATTAACTTTTATTAATTTTTTTTGCTTATCATACATATAAAAATAGTTTGTATAACAATAATCATTCCAAAAGTAATCTGTTAATAGATGCGCATAATATCCTATTATAAATGTATTTTTAAAGTTTGATTTATATATTTCTTTAAATTTTTCTGTATCTGGAAGTGGTACTATAATTCCATTTCTTTCTATCATTTTTGAAAAATGTGTTTCTTCGTATGGAATTATTTTTGAAACATTTTTTACTATATGTCCTTCTAATATATCAGGTGCTACATTAGCAAAAAGAAATTCGCTTTTTTCTTTTATATTAGTTCGTTTTATAATCTCATTTTCAATTGCTATATGTGTTATCCAGCTTGGCATTAAGTAACCTCCGTATTTTCTAACTTTTTTAATACATTTTCAAAATATTCTGGTAATTTAGCCTCAAGATGCATTTTTTCATTTGTAATTGGGTGGATAAATTCTAAAACTGTGCTATGAAGCATTTGTCCTGTAACATCAAATTCATTTTTTCCATTTGAATATACCACATCTCCAACTATTGGATATCCTATTTGTGCAAGATGAACTCTTATTTGATGAGTTCTTCCAGTATCTATCTTTACTTTTAGTAATGTATATTTTCCATATCTTTTAATTACACTTATATGTGTTACTGCTTTTTTTCCATCTTTTCTAACTTCCATCTTTTTTCTATCTGACTTGCTTCTTCCAATTGGCATATCTATTGTGGCATTATCTTCTGGTAAATTTCCTTTTACAAGTGCTGTATATATTTTAGTAACCTCATGATTTTTTATTTGCTCTGATAATTTTATATGTGCTTCATCGCATTTAGCCACTATTATTAATCCTGATGTATCCTTATCAATTCTATGTACTATTCCTGGCCTTATTTCTCCTCCTATTCCAGATAATTTTCCTTTACAATGATTTAATATAGCATTAACTAAAGTTCCATCTGGATTACCATTTCCAGGATGTACTACCATGCCTTTTTGCTTATTTACTACTACTATATAATCATCTTCATATACAATATCAAGTGGTATTTCTTCTGCCTCTATGCTAGTTTGCTTAGGCTCTTCTATTATAATTTTTATTTCATCATTTTCTCTTACTTTGTATGATTCTTTTTGAACCTTTCCATTTACTGTAATTTTTCCATCTTTTATTAGCTTTTGAGCCATACTTCTTGACATTACGATACTAAGGCTTGCTACATAAGTATCAAGCCTTTGATCATCATTATTATTCAATTGAGCTTTTATAATTTTTTCTTCCATTTACTTTTAACCATAAACAATAATTTTATTCTTCTTGTTTTGCTTCTCTTTCATAAATAATGAAATTTGAATCTTTATATATTTCATTATATTTTGAATCTCTTGAAATAAGCATTTTTAATTTTGAGTTTGTTTTGCACATTACATATTGTATTCCATAGTCTTCAAATTTTGTATCATACCATGTTGTAATGCTAGATATACTTATATAATCTGAAAATATATCTTGTCCTTCATATTTCTTTTTCTCTTTATTATATGTTCCATTAAATTCTGGAGTATATAAATCGCATCTTGAATCTATGAATACTGGCACATCATGTAATAACATATAACTTCCATAATTATAGTCATTAAATATTTTTATATTTTTATAATCTAAGTTTTGTTTTATCCACTCAGTTGCTTCAACTGGATATGAACTTGTTTTTATATAATTTGATTTTAAATTTGGTTTATACAAACTATAACTCATTACAAATACCACTAGTATTGTTAAAATTTCTCCTACAATACTTGTATTATATTTCATGAATTCTTCTGTTCCTTTTTTATCAAACATATCAATTAAAGATGATAGCATTGAACATAGAACCATACCTCCAAATAATATAAGCATTGAAGTTTGTCTTCTAGTCATTAATGCAAGTAATGTAAGACCTCCAAAAAAGAATATATCTTTTAATCTTAATTTAACTTTTGTAAATATTGCTAGTGCAAAAGTTACTGCAATTGATATTAATATTGGAATATTTTCAATTAATGTTAATGGTAAATGTTCACTTATGCTATCTGTTGTATTTCCTTGCATTATTTTATAAGTGTACATATATGGCATATCTTTTATTGGTGTTAAAAGTCCTGTAAATATGCATATTACCATAATTATAAATAATTTTAAAACATTATTATTTTTTTCTATAATAACTTTATATGGCTTTTTTCTTCTTTCATTTTGTTTTATTAAATCTGTTTCAAATATTTGATTTGATTTATCTAGTATTTTATTAAGTCTTACAAGTGTTGCTTGATATTTTTCAACTTTATTCTTTTTAGCCTTTTTTAATCTATTATTTACGAATTTTATTTTTTGCTTTGTCCACATTTGGAATACTTTATGTGGAATATGCATATCTATGATTGCTGCAATAGCATATTCTGCAATAAATGGTAAGTAAAGAATAAAGTAAAATGGGAATACTGCAGAGTGTATATTTGCAATAATTATTGGTATAATTATGAGAAGTGCCGTATGCCACCATTTTGGTTTTTCCAAAAATTTTACTATTAATAAAATCGTTGCTACAAACAAGATGAAAGTAACAAGTTGTGCTCTTGCGGCAACATATTCCCTCATTAGATACATCTGACCTATTGTCATTACAAACGAGATTACTTGATTTTTAGATATTTTTTTATTAGTAAAGTATAATATCAATCCTAGTAAAACACTTAATACTAATGTTGAAATATACAATCCTGCATATCCACCTGCAAAATCAAATATTAAAGATATTATTACATCATATAACCAGTGGGGATACATATATGGTAAATTTTCATGCCAAGAAAAATGGTCTTTGTAGTCTATTCCATTTTCCCTAATTAGTTGTCCAGTTTTTATTGTGTAAAATGTATCATTTTGAAAACTTTTAGGTACTATTGACATACAAAATATTGCAATGCAAAATACAGCTAAAATGTCAAATGCAATCTTTATGTTTTTATTTTCTTTTAAGTTTGAATCCTTTTTTTCACTTACCTTTTTGTCATTTTCTTTAAGTTGTGAATCTTTTTCCTTTGTTTTTTTCACTTTATCATTACTGATAAATTTCGGTTTCCACATTTTAATATTTCTCCTTTTTTTATAAGTAAGTTTTATATTTATTTTTTTAAGTTTCCGTAAGATTTAATGTCTATATTATACAACATAAAAACATAAAAAGCTATACATTTTAGTGAAATATTATTACTATATTGTTACATTTTTTTAATATTGCTGTTATATTAATTTTCTTTTTATAGTGTATAATATTTATAACTATTTTACAAAGGAGAATTTGGATGATTTCAGCTGAACAAGAGCTACAAAAGAGTGGAATTAATGTTATATGCCCAATAAATACAATTAATGTAAATGAAATTGCAACATATGTATCTCATTTGCTTTGCTCAAAATTTCCTGATTTTAACTTAAATTATAATGATATGTTCGCACGTATTTCTAAAATGAATATGTATATTGCTGATATGCCTTCTGGTATGTCTGATGCATGTTATTTTTATAGAAATGAAAATTTGTATTTTAGAAAAGGCCTTAGTTTTGATGAAATTAAAAGACTTTCTTTTCATGAAATTGTTCATCATTTCCAAGAAGTTAAAGATTCTAATGGAGTATTGCATAAATTAGGATTATGCACATATTTAAAAGTAAAATCATATGGTTTAGCTTTAAATGAAGCATCAGTTCAACTTATGTCTTCTTTTGCAAATGATGAAAAACTAGATACTGTAACATATTATGGCATAACTTTTCCAACAAATAGTCCTTCATATTATCCTCTTTTATGTAATTTAGTTAAGCAAATTGGATATTTAACAGGATTTTCTACATTATTTGAAAGTACATTTTTTTCTAATAATGCATTTTTTGAAAAGTTTAAGTTTTTATTTGGAGAAAAAAGTGCTTTTAAAATCCAACAAAATTTTGATAAATTACTTTATATTGAAGAAAAAATTATTAATTTGAATAATAAAATTCAAACTAAAGATATGTCTTATATGAAGTTTAAAAATGCAACAGACACTATAAGTAAATATAAAAATCAAATTAAGAAAACATTTCTTGATACTCAAAATTTAATATTAACTTCGTATTTTGATGCAAGAGCAAGTGAAATTAAAACTGCTAATGAAATATATGAATTTAGAAAAATTTTATATAGTTATAGTAATTTAATTGGTACAGCTGATAATTATACATTTTTCAATGATTATTATATAAATAAGATGGTTGAAATAGATCAAAAATATGAAGCAATTATTGAACATAAAGATTCTCTTGTAGTTGTTAAGAAATCTAAATTATCAATTATACTAAATGCTCTAAAGAAAATCTTTACAAGTGGAAATGTAGAATATCAAGATTCAAGAAATCTATAAATCAACGCTTAATGTTATCAGTATTTTTGATTTCGGATAAACATTTAATAAGAAATAAGTTTTCGATTATACACAATAACGAAAACTTATTTTTTTGCCTTATCATCATTGACGCAAACTCAATGCATTTTATAAAATTTTATTTTTTTAAAAATTGTATTATTTTTTCTGATGCATTTCTTCCTGACCTTGCTGCAAATGCAACAGTTGATTTTTCTCCAACTATATCGCCACCTGCAAATACTTTTTCTATCGAAGTTTGCATATTTTCATCTACATTAATGTAACCATATTTATTTTTTTCAAAATCATTAATTAAGCCTTCTTCTGGTTTTGAACCTGTAGCCATAATTACATAGTCTATATCCATTAAATAGTTACTATTTTCGATGTTGACAGGTGAAAGCCTTGTTTCACTTTCCTTTTGCACTAACTTTGTTTTTATACACTCAACTTTATTTACAGTCTTATCATCATTTCCAAAAATTTTGACAATGTTTGTTTGAAATAAGAATTTTATTCCTTCTTGTTTTGCTTCTTCTATTTCTTTTGCTTCAGCTGGCATTTGTTCTTCTGCACGTCTATAAATTACATATACCTCTTCTGCTCCAAGATTTTTTACTGTTCTGCAAACATCCATTGCAACATTTCCGCCACCTATTACTGCAACTCTTTTACCTTTATAGTCTGGATGTTTTCCATTTTCTAATAAAGTATTTCCTCCATATACTCCATTTAAATCTTCACCTTCAATATTCATTTTAGTAGGAATATTTGCTCCTATGCCTATAAATATTGCATCATATTCATTTGTTAAATTTTCAATATTTAAGTTTTTTCCTAAAATTTGATTGTATTTTACTTCTATTCCTAAATCAAGAATCTTTTGAATTGTAGAATCTATTACATTTCTATCTAGCCTAAAATTTGGAATTCCATGTGTAAGTATTCCTCCAAGTTTGTCAAACTTTTCAAAGATTGTTACTTTAACTCCTTTTTTTGCAAGAAAAGCACTACATGTTAGCCCTGCTGGTCCTCCTCCTACCACTGCAACTTTTTTGCTTTTTAAAGCTTCATCTATTTCCATAGGAATTTTATAATTATTTTCTATTGATGTTTTACCAATAAATTCTTCCATTTCTCCTATAGAAACACTTTCTCCTTTTATGCCTCTTATACAACTGCCTTCACATTGTTTTTTATGAGGGCATATCTTACCACAAATAGCTGGTAATACTGTCGTATTACATAAAATCTCATAAGCTTTTTTTAAATCTTTTTCATGTAAAAAAGTTGGTATATCATTATTTAGTGGACATCCATTATTACTACAAGGTTTATTTTTACAATTTAAACAATAGCTTCTTATTTCATCTATATTCATAAAATTTCCTTCTATATTAATTTTTTCGTATCATAACATAATTTATTTGCTTTAAATTCTTAGATTCATCTCTTCTGCCATTTTCTTTACCTCTTTTAAGTCCTTCCAAAAATCTAGCTTTTTATTTTCATCTCTTAAAAGTGCTGCTGGATGCCATGTTGGTAAATATTTAATATCTTTCTTTTCTATAATTTTTCCTCTTTCTTTAGTTATAGAATATTCTTCACCTAATATATTTTTCAAAGCTGTACTTCCTAGCAAAACTATTATTTTTGGGTTTACTAAAATAACTTGATTTCTAAGATAATTTAGACAAGCCATAGCTTCATCTTTTTCAGGAACCCTATTTTGAGGAGGTCTACATTTAACAATATTAGCAATATATACGTTTTCTCTATTGATATTAAGTCCTTTAAATGCTTGGTCCATAAGTTTTCCTGCTTTTCCAACAAAAGGTATTCCTTCTGCGTCTTCATCTGCACCTGGTCCTTCTCCAATGAACATTACATCTGCATTTTTGTTACCAACACCAAAAACAATATTTGTTCTACCTTTATTTAATTTGCATTTATCACAGTTTTTTATACTTTCTTCAAGTTCTTCCCAATTATCGTACATATTTTATTTCCTTTATAATTATTGCCCTTTCTCATAATCCCAGATTTATCCTATCTTAATTTGTCTTAATTTATTTTAATTTATTTTAGTTCAGATTAATTAATACTTTTTAGCATCATTAGACTTGCATTTGCTTGATAATTTTTGCCTTCTACTCTTCTTGAGTGAAACATATTGCTATTACATACAGTACACAAATTACTATCTATAATATTTTCATCTATTAAACCCAATTCCTTCATCAATATTTTATTAATTAGTACTGTATCAATTCTATATTGCTTGCCTTTTTCATTTCTATATTCTGTTTCTTCAATTACATCATTTTTCTTAATTATATCTTGAAATTCATTTTCAAAAATTTCTTTAACATCATCATTTACTAAAAAATGGTCTTTTCTTATGCTTGGTCCAAAACAGCAAATTATATTTTCTGGCCTACAATCATACTTATTAATCATTTTATTTACTGCTTTTGCACCTATTTTCTTAACAGTACCTTTCCATCCAGAGTGTATATTAGCAATCACTTTATTTTTTGGTTCATATAAAAGAATTGCTAAACAATCTGAAAAAGTTAAAGTTGTTGCTATATTTGGTAAATTTGTTATAATACCATCTGCTTCTTTAAAATTTACTGCTTTTTCTTTGTTGTATTCACAAATATTATCTGTATGTTGTTGATTTGGATATTTCAAAAGTTCTTTATTTATATTAAATGCATTGCATAATTTATCATAACTTATATCAGCAGTATTATCTTTTTCGTATCTTTTAAATCCTACATTGTTATTCTTTAGAGTATATGCGTGAATTAAATCATTTTGAAATTCAAGTAGCTTTTTAAATTGTAAATACTCTATTTCCTTTGTTTTGTTTAATATTATATCACTCATACATTTCTCCCGTGTTTTTAATATAACATATTATATTTCTTTTAACAATGTCTTTGTGAAAATTATTACTAGAAAACTTTAAATAAAGCTGAACATATTGATAAATAAGTCATCTATATAATAAAAAATGAGGTAGAAAACTTTTAAATTTTCTACCCCCAATTATTGTTTATCTTACTTTTTTATTTTTTATTTTTATAAAATACATCAAGCTAATTGCTGCAATAGCTGCAAAGCTAACAATTAAAATTTTTAAGTAATTATTTTCTCCTGTTGCTGGTAAAGATCCTTTTTTTGTTGTATTATCTTCTTTTGAAGTATCTTTATTATTTACTTGATTTTGTGATTGTTGTCCACCTTGTGTGCTACCTTGATTTTCACTTTGTCCATTACCTTGGTTTCCACCTTGCTCGTTACCTTGGCTTCCACCTTGTTCATTTCCTTGATTTCCGCCTTGCTCTTCGCCTTGGCTTCCACCTTGTTCATTTCCTTGATTTCCGCCTTGTTCTTCGTCTTGGCTTCCACCACTTTGTTCATCATCTTGATTTCCACCTTGCTCTTCAACTGGCTTAGAAATTGTTACTGATGTAGAACCACCATTAAAGTTAGTAGCATCTGATGCTGTAGTAGAAGTTACTTTAATACTAGCTGTACCTTCTACATCTGATTTTGCTTTAAATTTTAATGTTAACATATTGCTATTTTTTCCAACACTTGTTGGATTCATATTTTCAGATAAAAATACCATTTTACTATCAGAGAAAGTTACTGTCCAACCATTTGCTGAATTTGATGTTAGCGAATTTGAAACATATTCTAATTTATCTTTGTCATATTCTATTTTTCCTGATATAACAACAGCTTGTGCTGATGTTTCGAAATTAGATAAATTAATTTTTACTGTAAATTCTTTACCTTGTGTTACATTTGCATCAGCTGAAACTGAAAGACCTCCAACTGTTACATCTGCTGCAAATACACTACTAGTAATACATATAATCATTAGTGATAAAATTGTTGCAAAAATTCCTTTTAATTTTAAATTCATCCTTTCATTTCCTCCCTAAATTATCAACTTACTTAGTATGTAAAGATAATCTCCATTATTATATCTTTTATATCATTTACATCAGTAGAACCATTTCTATTATAATCTGCTGCCATTTTGTATGCACCTTCTAAAGTGTCATCAACAAAGCCAAGTCTCCAGTCTTTAACGTCTTGAACGTTCATTAAGCCATCTCCTGTTAAGTCTCCTGAGACAACAATTTCAGTAGTTGCATATACATGATTAGAATCTAATTCGTTTGACATTTTTATTTTCATACCAGTTCCAACTAATGTATTTTTGTCTGAAACTACATTTCCATCTTTATCTAAAATTTCAACTTTAACTCCTGGAACAGTTTTTTCAGCTATTAATGTCTCAACTGATGTTGCTGATGTTGGATGTAAATCACAATAACCATTTCCATCTTCATCAGTTGTATCAGTAAATTTATCTTCTTCTGCTTGTTCTACTTGTTCACCATGTTCTTCATCAATATCTTCTTGTACTATTAATGAAGACATAAGTTTTACATATACAATTGTATTTCCATCTTGTAAATCACTACTCATTACAGTAAATGAGTATGTTCCATTTTCACCTTCAGTTATATCGGCAAGTGGAACTATTTTAGTTCCAACTGTAGCACTTTCTATTGTTTTTCCTTCTTCTGGGTGTACTACTATTGTAACTTTTTCATTGCTATCCATATCTATTTTTCCATTTTTGTCTTCTTTATCGCAAGTTAAATATCCACCTTCTGTACTAGCTAACATAAGAACTTTTGCTTTTGCTTCATTTGCTTTTGCTTGTTGTTCTTCTTCTGGAACTTCAACTCCTGCTACTGTAAATGGACTGAAAGAATCAACATATAATATTAAACCTTGTGGTACAACTTCAACAGGTATTTTTTCATAACCAGTAATATTACCTAAAGTATCATATTTATAGTGATATACTTTAAATTCTCTTCTTCCTGATAAATAGTCATCATAAGTAGTTCCTTCTGGGAAACCAAGTCTTATTCTAACTGAATTTCCTGTGTTAACAACTTGCTTTTTGCATAGTTGCATTCTTATATTGTAACTTTCTGTTTTTGAAGTTTGTCTGTCTAATCCTTCAACCATATCAACCATATCGAAACTTTGCTCATCTGAAATTGTAGTTGTTGATAATGTTAGTCTGTGTGATAATGCACTAAGATCAGCACTCGCAAGTTCTTCAGGTAAATCTACTTCTTTTCCTGATTCATCTCTGGTCTTCCAACCTTCCATTGAAACATTTGATGTATCCATTAATTCAGGTTGTGCAAATACATTGCAATCAATACCTTGACCAGCTAAGCTACAGAAATCACATTTATTTCCAACTGCATAAGTTGCTGGCATTGGAGCTTTTTCACTGCTTTGACCAACTACACCTTGCCACTCAATAGTGTAAGCTACTTCATTTGCTGCAAATTGTGTACTTGGAGTAAAATCAAATGAAACCCAAGCGCAATCTTCTGCACTAGTTCCTAAATGATATTCTACATTAGATATTTGTGAATCTTTTATTAAATCATTTCTTTTATCACCATTTGGTTTGCAAACATCAGTAATTTTTATAGTTCCGCTATTGCTTGAATCAGTTGTTTTAAAATAATCATCATATTCTAATTTTATTTTAAATGTTTGATCAAATCCTAATTTTACACTTTGAATTGGTGATGCTTTTGTAATATAAGGTGGAGCTTTGTAAACATTACCTGTATTGTTAACAAACTCTTTTGTTCTTTCTGTTAAGAAAGATGGGTCTCCCTTATAGTATAATTCATTTATTATAAGTTTGCCATCTTCACCTCTTGGTGGAGCAACATCTGTTACTGCAAATTGAATTAATTCAACTTGTGGTAATTCCATATCCAAATATTCAGGTGTTTCCTTTTCTTGCATTGCTGGATATAATTCAGGTGTAATGTATCCCCAGTTTGTATATGACCAAGTGTTAGAAGCTGAATTGAACATTGCAAAACGACTTAAAAGATACTTTCCAGCTTTCGCATTGTCTGTATAATTTTTTCCATTATAGCTAACATGAACTCTAAATGTATCTTCTAATACTTCACCTTTATCACTTCCTGAGTGCTCTCCTTCTTCTATGTATTCTGATGTTAATACTTCAACTTTGAAGTTATGGTCATCATATACTTCTACAACATTTTGTAATGAAGTTGGGTCTATTGTTGGAAATCCAAACTTAAACATTGATTGTGAGAAAATTCCTGATTCGATACGACGATCAAAGAATTCTGC
>CANQCW010000031.1 GCA_947591055.1 uncultured Clostridia bacterium
AAATATAATATAAAAAATTTAAAAGAAAGGGATTAATCAATTAAATAGATTAATATTTCTATATAATTGATTATACGAGAAAAAATAATATGTGTTTAGCACAAGTTTGTAAATCACCAATAAATTACACAGGAAATAAATATAGAATTTTACCACAGTTTATTAAATATTTTCCTAAGAACGCAAATAAATGTGTCGATTTATTTACTGGAGGAGCTACTGTTGCAATAAATCTTATTTCAGAAGAAATTATTGCTATAGATAATAATCCTAAAGTAATAAATTTACTTATGTTTTTAAAAAAACAAGATTATTCAACTTTAATAAAAAAGATAGATACATTAATTGAAAAGTATGGATTATCAAATTCATATAAATATGGTTATTCATATTATAGACAATATGTAGAAGGAAATAATGGATTAAAAAAATATAATATAGAAGGATATAACCGATTAAAAAATGATTACAATAAACTAAAGAATAAAAAAACAGATAAAGCAAATTTATATCTATATTTACTTATGGTTTATGCTTTTAATAATGATATTAGATTTAATTCAAAAGGTGAGTTTAATTTACCAGTAGGCAAGACAGACATGAATAAGAATAACAGAGAAAAATTAAAAAAATATATTGATATATGTAATGAAAAGAAAATTGAATTCGTCTGTAAAGATTTTAAGAAAATAGACATAAAAGACCTAAAAGGAGTAGAATTTATATATGCTGATCCTCCTTACCTTATTACTGATGCAGTATATAATGAAAATGCAGGATGGAATGAAAAAGAAGAAAGAGAATTATTAAATCTGTTAGATAAATTAAACAAAAAAGGAATAAAATTTGCTTTATCAAATGTATTACAAAAGAAAAAATTAAATATAAAAAATGAGATTTTATATGACTGGTTAGAAAAAAATAAAGATAAATATTTTATAAATGAAATAGAATATGATTATAGGTCAGCTAGTTATAATAAAAAGAATAGAGATGGATTAGAAGAAGAAGTATTAATTACAAATTACAAAGTGGGGGAGTAAAGTTGGGACTAAATATAGAAAATAGAAGATATATAGGAAATAAAAGTAAGCTTTTAAAATTCATAGACGATACCATAAAAAAAGAAAATATAGATTTTTATACTTTTGGAGATGTGTTTTCAGGAACAGGAGTTGTTGCAGAATATTTTTTAAACAAAGGCAAAGAAATATATGTTAATGATTTATTATTTTCAAATTTTGTTATATATAAGGCGTTGTTAAGTAATGAAAAATATGAAGAAGAAAAAATTATAAAAATAATAGATGATTATAATAAAATTGATGTTGAGAAAATACATGATAATTATTTTTCTGATAATTTTAGCGGAAATTATTATCATTATAAAGATGCTAAAAAAATTGGATATGTTAGAGAAGACATTGAAAATAGATATTTAAATAAAGAAATTAATGAACGAGAATATTATATTTTGATATCATGTTTATTATATTCAATGGATAAAATATCTAATACAGTGGGGCACTATGAAAGTTTTTTAAATAAAGAACCTGAATATAAAAATTTACAAATAAGTAATTTAAATATTAAATTATATAATTCAAATTCACATATTTATAATGAAGATGCTAATAGTTTAGTTAGGAAAATAAAAGTGGATGTAATGTATATAGATCCGCCATATAATGCTAGACAATATGCTAATTTTTATCATTTATTAGAAAATGTTGCACAATGGAAAAAACCAAAAGTATATAATAAAGCAAAAAAAATGGAAAGAAAAAATATAATGAGTGAATACTGTAAGGCAAATGCAAAAGCAGTGTTCTCAGATTTGATAGAAAATATTAATGCTAAATATATTATTGTATCATATAATAACACATATGAAGCAAAAAGTACATCATCTGTAAATTCAATAACATATCAAGATATGCTACAAATACTAGAGAAAAAGGGAAAAATAAACGTCTATGAAACGGATTATAAATTTTTTAATTCAGGAAAAACAAATTTAGATAAACATAAAGAAAGACTATTTGTATGTAAAGTTAGAGAGTAAAATATTTACTCTCTTTTTGTTTCTTTTTGTAGAATTATGTGATAAAATAAGTTCGGAGGGATAAAAATGGAATTATTAAATATATATAAAGATTTGTGCAGAAATAATAGATGGTATGATGCTTATTGCTCTACAGGAGAGAATTCAAATGGAAAAATACTATATTTTTTAAACACTAATTATAGAAATTTATGGGTATTTGAGGCAGGTTATGATGTTTTTAAAGAAATTGAAAATATAGGAAGAGACCAATGGATTCATCATGAAAATCATGGGGAAGAAAAAGAAAAACAGCATACAGTTAATATGTTAAAATCAAAAATCTTTTCTAGGGCATCAAACAAATATTATAGAAATAAAAAAGGATTAGCCTTTGGAGATATGTTAGATAGTGACTTTTCAAAAGAAGAGCGTTGGATACTTATATATTTGACAATACTAAATGGATATTTTGCTAATATTCCTAATTATATAAATGTAAGAAGCAACGAAATTGTAAACATTATGGAAAAAAGAGGTGTAAATAGAGAAAAATATATTAGTGTATTAAAAAGTTTTATTGACAGTTGTGATATTGGTACAGAAGAAATATTTATGCATGATTATTTATATTTTGATTCTTTTTATAAAGAGTTTGAAGATATCGACTTTTTACAAATGTTTATTAATGCAAGAGAGGACGAAAGAAAAGAGTTAAAAGAATATGTACAAAATCAACCTAGAAATAGAGAAATTACAAAAGAGGAAACATGTACAATATCATATAAATATAAATCTACAGGTTCATATGTAAAATCTACATTAGTTGATAATGCAAAAATACAATATTTTTCTCTTATTTTACTAAATAATTCATATAAAAATTATGAAGATTTTATAGATTATGCACTATTCAGATATAATGAATTATATAAAAATATTGATATAGATAAAATAAAAAGTTTTATAGTAGATCATGAAGCAGTGTACAAACTTATATATGAAGAATTATTTAATATCATACAATATTCTTTAAACTTTAGAGATGAAAAAGAAGTTAATGAACAAGATGTAGACTTAAATGAAAAAATTGATGATACTGATATGTATGCAGTTGAAAAATATAATAAAGTAAGTACTGTACTGAAAAAACTTGCTAAAGTTAACAGTAACTATAGATGTGAGTTGGAAGATTTTTATGGATGTCAATATTTTACAAGCAAAGAATCACATAAAAATTATGTGGAAGTACACCATTTGATTCCTAGAGCGGTAGGAAATGATTTTGAAAATAGCATAGAAGTTGTTGAAAACTATGTAACATTGTGCCCACATTGTCATAGATTAGTACATTTAGGCGAAGATGTTGAAAGAAAACCAGCATTACACAATTTATATTTAAAAAGAAAAGAATTATTACATGAAAAAGGATTAGATATATCTGAAAAAGATTTAAAAGATTATTATTTAATAGAAAATTAAGTGTTTAGAGAGGTGTAAAAATGTCTTTAGAATTATTAGAACCACATATGTGGAGTTTAGAAACATTATTTAAAAATATATATAGAGTACCAGTGTATCAAAGACCATATTCTTGGGAAAAAGAGCAAATTGATACTTTACTAAAAGATATATTTAATGCTTTTAAATTTGATGCAAGAGAAGGATATTATACTGGAAATATCATTGTTTATGATAAGAACGAAAAAATTGAGGGACATATTGCAAAATATGATATAATAGATGGTCAGCAAAGGATTGCTAGTTTTGCATTAATTATGTTAGCAATTTATTCTATATGCTACAACTTAGGAGTAGAGGAAAATGATAGAGTCCTTGGAAATATAAAAGACTCGCTATGGAAGTATGTGGAAAGAAAGTACAGAAAAGATTTAAAAACAGTAGAGTTAAATAGTATAGAAAAAGACTGCTTTTTAAATATTTATGATATATGCTTTGATAATCCAAAAGATGCTTTGGATATAATAAAAAGATTAGATATTAAATCGGAGTTTGAAAAAAGAATTATTAATAATTTTGAAAACATATATAATACAGTTTTAAATAATATAAATGAAAAAACACCAGATGGAATATTAAATTTTGCAGAATATATTTTACAATTTATAAAATTTATTGTAATAGAAGCTCATTGTAAAGAAAATGAAGTCTTTTCAATGTTTGAATCAATTAATAGCAAAGGAAAACAATTAGAAACTATTGATTTAATTAAAACATATATCTTTTCAAAATTAGATGAAGAGTCATACGAAAAATATTCTAAAATATGGGGAAATCTTATTATAAAAACAAGAGATAAATTATATGATTACATGTATAATTATATTAAAGCATATTTGTCTTATTATAGACAGAACATTAATGTAAATAATTTTAAAAGCATAAGCACAAAAGAACTATTATTACATTTCAAAACTAATGAAGAAGCAGTTGCATTAAAAAGATTATTAGATGATCTTGAAGAAAAAGTTGATTTTTACAATATGCTTTATTCGGTAGATGATGCATATCAATTGATAAAATCAAGCAAATTTAGATATTTTTATGAGATATTTGTAAAATTAGGATATCAACATCCTAAAGCATTATTTTTTAGAATTTTTGTTGAATATAATGAAGGAAAATTAAGCAAAAATGATGTTATAGATATTGTAGTTTCTACTACAATATTTATGGTTAAATTTTTAACAATATGTGATAGAGATAGTAAAGATGCTATTACAACATTTTCTAATATGCTAAACAGTACGTATAACAGTAATGTTGATAAAGATATTATCATAAATTATTTAGAAACAGAATTAAAGATAAGAGGAGTAACTAATGAGAATATTAAAAATTTATTAGATACAATAGACTGTTATAAGCAAAAGAAAGAGTTGGGAATTTCTATTCTTTCATTGTATGAATCATATAATGAAAAAGAAGATAAAATATCTTATGATCAAGCATATAATCTTTTAAAGGGATATGGAGAAGTTTATAGTTTGGATCATTTATTAGTTCAAACACCAAAGGAAGATGATTCTTTTAAGTATTATTGTAATAAAAACGATAATACATTAATACTTAAGAAAGGACATGACTTTCCACAAGAGATATATACAGGTATGGATTATGAGATATTTGAAAAATCAATTTTAAATAGAGTAGGAAATTTGAGAATATATTATATGGATAAAAATTCATTAAGACAAAATCAAGAAGTACAATTACCTGAATATGAAAACTTTAATACATATAAAAATATATGTGATAGAGGAAAAGATATTGTGAATAAAATTGTAGATAAATGTTTCCCTAAATTTGAAATAGATATTGAAAAGGTAAAAAAATTAAGTAGTGCAAAGGACAAAAACTTATATAGAATGGATAAGATATTGGAATTAGGGATTTTAAAACCTGGAGACAAAGTTTATATTACAGTTAAACCTGAAGATTCTGTTGCAACATTAATTGATAGTAAGTATGTTAATTATAAAGGAAATAAAATGACTTTAAATGAATGGGGATGTAATGTAACTGGATGGAAGTCTATAAGAATATATCAATATCTTGCAAAAGAAGGAGAAGAAGAAACAATACAGGAAAAAAGAATTGAAATATCAGAAAATGAAGAATAAAAAAAGGCGAGAATTAATCTCGCCTTTAACTATTCCTCAAAACATCCCATAACAATCTGAGAACCATCCACAAAACCATTTCTATAATACTTTTCAGTAATATAAATATCATAATCTATAAAACTATTATAGATTAGGTCAAGTTGCTTCTCAACATACTTTTTGATCTGTTTAGGAACATTTTTTAAAATATTTTCTTTAAATTCATCAAATTCAAAATTATGTTTTTTATCTTCATCAGACATATAACACAAATAAGTTTCTTCTCTAAAATCAAACCACTCTTTTAATATATCATCTTCATTTACTTTTCTAAAATTATTCATATCAAATCCTCCTATATAAATATAATCTCATTAAAAACGATTTCTTCAGCTCTATCTTTAATATTATTCATATGACCAACCCAAAGCATAGCGTCGCCACCATTAAAATAAACTGGAATATTTTCAGTTTTTGCAAATTCTTTAATTAATTTATCTACTTCCTTTTTAGCTTGTTTATCAACATCTATTAAATGATCTCTTAATTTGCCATTCATTTTTAATTCAGTATAAAAGCCTCTTTTATATTCTTTTATAAAATTAAGCCTTAAATTGCCGTATTTTCCAATATGATAATACTCATCTTTACTTTTCTTTACACATAAATCAGGAATTAAATAATCTCCTTCTTTGTGATAAGTAATTTTTTTCATAATCAAAACCTCCAAAATAAATTTTTAGGTTTCCCATTTTTAATTTTTATTGCGAACATATGTGTAAAATTCTTGGGGAAATAATGGGGAAAAATTTTTCAAAAAAGCACAAAAAATTACACAAATGTTTGCTATGTCAAAAAACCCAAAGGTGTTAAAATACAAGCTAAAACCATTGATTTCACTAAAGTACAAGAAACAGGCAGGTCGCCCTCATAACCCGAAGGTCGTAGTTCGAGTTCTCCCACATAATCACTAAACCAAAACTAACTATAACAAAAAGATAAAATCCTCTTGAGGGTTTTAATATTATTGTGATATAATTATGAAAGATTATTTAAAAAGAGATTGCTCCATATTAGATGCTAGTAAAAGCTATAAAAACTTGAAAAATGAAGAGATTAACTAATTTTCAAGAACAATATTTTGAAAGCGAGATTATAAGATGAATAATTTAAAAAAAGAAAAATCATGTGGATGTGTTATTATAGAGGATGAAAAAGTTCTTTTAATTAAGCAAGTGCAAGGAAACTGGGGATTTCCTAAAGGTCATATGGAAGTTGGTGAAACAGAAGTTGAAACAGCAATAAGGGAAGTAAAAGAAGAAACGAATTTAGATGTAAAAATTAATGAAAATAAAAGATATACAGTGGAATATGTTACTGATAGAAACACGTATAAAGAAGTTGTTTTCTTCATTGCTAAGAAAATAAGTGGAGATGAAAAGTATCAAGAAAGTGAAATAACAGCAATGAAATGGATGAATTTTGATGATGCAATGAAAACAATTACATATGACAACACGAAAAAATTATTTAGTAATATTTTGAAAGAGGAAAATGCAAATTTTTTAAATAAAAATTTAAATAAATATATTTAAGTATTATAAAAGGGAGGTTATATGGAAGATATAACAGTAAAAGTAGGAGAACACATCCTAAACTACAGAGTGTCAGCAATATTTAGGCATGGAGACAAAATATTATTACATCATGATGTAAATTCAATTCACTTTACTCTACCAGGTGGAAGAGTTAAAGAAGGTGAAACTACTGAAGAGACCTTAAAAAGGGAAATAAAAGAAGAGATGGGTCAAGAGGTTAAAATTATAAAGCCTGTATCTTTTATGGAAAATCTATTTACTGATAATAAAAAGAAATATCATGAAATATTAGTAACTTATGAACTTGAATTTCTTGATAAAAGCATGTATGAAAAAGAGGTAATACCAACTATTGAAAAAGACAAAGAGTTAGAGTTTATATGGTTTGATATAGACAAATTAAATGAAATTATATTTGTGCCAAATGCATTAAAAGATTTAATTGTAAATAATCCAAATGAATTTAAACATATTATAAATGTAGAACAATAAAGAAATGGAAAGGAAATACATATTTCCTCCCGCGTTATAAGATGTTAATTAATAATTAATAGAAAGCTTTACTAAAACACTAAACAGTTTACATAAAAAAGCAATATTACGTTTTCTTTTGAAAATAAATATATTCTGAAAGGATTTTTGATATGAAAATTGATGAAGGACCAATTTTTGAAGGTAGATTGAAGATTAGAAAGAGAGAAGATATCAAGGATGATAAGAGTTCTAAAAAAGACAAAAAACTTATTAATAGCAAGGAAAATCTTCCAGAGGGACATGTTGATTTTGAAAAAATGTACAAAGATTTAATGAATTTACAAATCAATATTGATAGTTTTAACAGAGAAGCGGAGGATTTATTAGAGAAAAACAAAGATGAAATAAAGTCTATTTATGACAAATGGCAAGCAAAATACAATGAAATTTCTGAAAAGTTTAATGATTCTACCAAAGAGCTTTTAAATGAGTTTGATGTTAAAAGGAAAGAGCTTGAAAAATTAATTGATAACAAAGATGTTTCCAAATACACTAATAAAATGAAAAAGTTATATGAAGAGATGCAGAAAAAATGGGATAATTGCAGGCAAGAGTATTCAGAAAATGAGTCAAAGGCCAAAGAACAAGAAGAGCGCGAGGTAAATAAGCAAAATAAAGATTACAATTCTAAGCTAATGGAATTGAAGAAAAAATATAATTTAAAATAGGAGGAAGTTAGCTTTAGGGCTAATGTTAAGTAGATAAATGGTTAATTTTAATGTTAATTGTAACAATAGTATTCAAATTATGGGAAGCAAGAAAATATATATTGATCCTTATGAAATAGAGGGAAATTTTAATGATGCTGATTATATTTTTTGCACACATTCACATTATGATCATTTTTCAGAAAACGATTTAAAGAAAGTTATTAAAGAGAGTACAAAGATTATTACGGTAAAAAGTTCAGAGGAAGATGCAGAAAAATTAGTTAAAAAAGAAAATGTTTTAATTGTTGAGCCTAACAAAACTTACAAAATAGATGACATTGAGTTTTCCACAACTTATGCTTATAATGTGAATAAACCTTTTCATCCAAAGCAAAATAACTGGGTTGGATTTATTATTAATTTAGATGGTATAAAATATTTTATATCAGGAGATACAGACAATATTGATGAATTACAAGGTTTAGAAGCTGACTATGCATTTATACCAGTTGGTGGAACATATACAATGGACTACAAAGAAGCTGCAGAACTTGCTAATAATTTAAATGTTAAAGCAGTTATTCCAACACATTATGGCAGTGTTGCAGGTAGCAAAGAGGATGGAAATAAATTTAAAATGCTTGTTAAAGATAAAGAAGTTATAGAAATTTTATATAAATAAAAAAATGAACTTTCTGATAATAAAAAATTAATTTTATAATATTATTAATATAAATGTTTATTTAAAATGAATTTTTTAGAAAGGAAAGTTTTTACTATGTTAAAGAAAATAGAATTACCATACAGCTTAAATGCTTTAGAACCTTATTACAGTAAGGAAACACTAGATATTCATTACAATAAATTATACGAAGGTTATATCAATAACACAAATGACACTTTAGAAAAGCTGGAAATAGCAAGAGCAACTAATGATTTTCAAAATATAAAATGTTTAGAAAAAAATTTAAGTTTTTTTGGCTCTGGTGTAATTTTACATGAATTATTTTTTCTAAATATGATTTTATATATGCCAACTAATCCAAGCAAAAGCTTGATGGATCAAATTGAGAAAGATTTTGGTGGATTCATTAATTTTAAAAATCAATTTTCACAAAGTAGCTTAAATGTTGAGGCATCTGGTTGGAACTTATTAGTATGGGTTCCTAATTTCAAAAAGTTAGAAATCTTACAATGTGAAAAACACCAAAATCTAACTTTATGGGGATGCATCCCTTTACTTGTTTTAGATATGTGGGAACATTCTTATTTTTTACAATATAAATCTAATAGGCAAGATTATATTAATGCGTTTTGGAACATAGTTAATTGGGACGAAGTAAATAAAAGATGGGATGAAATTTGCCCGATATACAAAGTATGATAAAAGAGGAAAAGAAATGTACTATACTTATATGATTAGATGCAAAGATGATTCAATTTATACAGGGATGACAAGTGATTTAGCTAGAAGACTAGAGGAACATATTAAAAAGGATAAAAAGTGTGCCAAATATACAAGCACTCATACTGCAATAAAATTAGAAAGGGCATGGATATCTGAAGATAGAGTCTATGCCTCTAAATTAGAATATTGGATAAAAAAATTAGACAAAAAGCAAAAGGAAGAGCTAATAAAAAATCCAAGAAAATTGAATTCTTTATTAAAAGAAAAGATAGAGGTAAATAAGTACAAGCTTATTAATACTAAACTTGACTAATAATATAAAAAATTATAATATAAACAAAAATATATAAAAAGAAAGGGCCAATTTATGAGTAATAAAGATGTTTTAAATGATGAATCTAAAGAAGTACTAGAAGATGAAGCACAAGATGTTTCAAATAACGATACAAATACTAATATAGAAAAAGATACAAAAGAAATTCCAAAAGAAAAGGCAAGAGAAGCTATAAAAAATGTAGCAAAAAAAGAAGGTAAATTTATAAAGGAATTTAAAGAATTTGCTCTTAAAGGAAATGTTATAGATTTAGCTGTTGGTGTTTTAATTGGTGGTGCTTTTCAAAGTGTTGTTACATCTCTAACAAATAATATTATTTCACCAATTTTAGGATTGTTTGGAGGAGTAAACTTCTCTGAATATAGCCTAAAAATAGGAAAGCTAAACTTAGCTTATGGTGCATTTTTTACAGATATTATAAACTTTATTATAATGGCATTTGTAATATTTTTAATTGTCAAGTTTATAAACAAATTATCAAATATAGGACACAAAGAAGAAGTTGTTGAAGTTACAACTAAAATATGTCCACATTGCCAAAGTGAAATAAATATAAAAGCTGATAGATGTCCACATTGTACATCTGAGTTAGAAATAGAAGATAAAGAATAAAAATTGTTAAAATCTCTACTTCATATAGAAGTGGAGATTTTTGCTTGAATTCAGCGCATTTAATGGTGGTTATGATTTTTATACTATGCTACCACCATTGACGTGAATAATTTGACCTGTAACATATCTTGAATCATCTGATGCTAAATAAAGATAAGCTGGTGCAAGTTCAAATGGTTGACCTGCTCTTTTTAAAGGTACATCAGTACCAAAAACTTCAACTTCTTCAGATGAAAAAGATGATGGAATTAAAGGAGTCCATATAGGACCAGGCGCAACAGCATTTACACGAATTTTTTTATCTGCAAGTGATAACGAAAGTGATTTTGTAAAAACTGTGATAGCTCCTTTTGTTGATGAATAATCAATTAAATCTTTCTTTCCATCAAAAGCTGTAATTGATGTAGTATTAATAATACTAGAGTGTTCCTTCAAATGAGGTAAAACAGCCTTAGTTAAATAGAAAAATGTATAAATATTCGTTTCAAAAGTATCTCTTAGTTGATTGTTAGAAATGTCTAAAATGCTATCCTGAGGAAATTGAACACCACAGTTATTGATTAAAATATCAATCTTTCCAAAATTACTTAAAGTTCTGTCTACTATGTATTTAGATAAACTTTCATCCCTCAAATCACCTGGAAATAAAAGACATTTACAGCCTAGACTTTCAACAATTTTTTTAGTTTCATTTGCATCCTCATGTTCATTAAAATAGCTAATTACAATATTAGCACCTTCTTTTGCAAATAGCACACTAATTGCTCTTCCAATACCACTATCACCACCAGATATAATTGCAACTTTTCCTTTTAGTTTATTGCTTGGAGTCCAATTTGGATTATCAAATATGGGAAGAGGTTTCATTTTATATTCCATACCAGGCTGAACATCTTGATGTTGTTTTGGAAAAGTGATTGGTACTTTTGTTGTTTCACTTCTATAGCCTATGTATGGAATTTCCGGATAATTTTGACTAATAAAAAATCGCCTCCTTTTTCATAAATAATATATTCTAAATAATTTAATATATGAATAAAAAATGTGTCGAAAAATGTTAAATGAGAATATAATATATTAAAGAGAAAAAATTCTCTTTGAAAAAGGAGCAGTAACAATGTTTAGAAAAAATAATAATTGTATATTAATACTTGCTATATCAGCAGTATTAGGAATCATAGTAGGAGTAGTTGCATATAACGTTACAATTCCCGGAATAACAATTGCTCTAGGTGTTACACTTGCTTTTACTGCTTTAATCTTATTACTTTCAACAGGAATAGCTTTAAAAGCAAAAGGCAATGAAAGTGATTGTTTATGCAATTATTCTAAATGCTTAGCATTAGGAATAGTCGGAACTATTATAACTGGAATAATAGCTTTATCGATAACAATAGCAACAGCATCTATTGCAATAGCTATATTATTAGGACTATTGACAGCATTTGCATTAACAACTTTATTAAGCTTTGTAGGATTGCTATTGTGCATAGCTTTAAAGGATTGCTTTGTATGTCCATGTAATGGATAATAAAAATGAACCCGATTTGTTAATTTTTTAACAAAAGGGTTCAATACATAAAATTGCTAAATATTAATTTTAGAATCTTTTTTTCTTTTTCTATATAAAGTAATTTTTCTTCCAACTACTTGTACTAAAATACTGTTAGTTTTTTCTGATAATTCATTTCCAATGTCTATGCCATCTTCAGGAGATGTTTCTAAAACAGTTAATTTTATTAATTCTCTAGCTTCTAGTGCATCATCAACTTGTTTTATTAGGTTATCAGATATTCCACCTTTGCCAACTTGAAAAATTGGCTCTATTGTATTTGCTAAACCTCTTAAATAAGCTCTATCTTTACTTGTCATTTTTTATTAACTCCTTTTTTAATGTTTAAAACATTATATAACATTTTATCAAAAAAGGAAAGAGTAAAGCCTAAAAAACCATTGTATTAAAAAGTAAAATATGACAAAACTGTAAAAGATATTTCATTGACATTGAATATAAATAAATATATACTTTTGCTAAAGCAGAATTAAAACAAGTACAAATTAATATATTAAAAATAAACATAAGCAAAAAAGTTTTAAAGGAGGCAAT
>CANQCW010000032.1 GCA_947591055.1 uncultured Clostridia bacterium
ATTACTCATATATTTATCTCCTTAAAAAAATTTTGCTAATTCTATTATTTACCATTAAATTACATTTATACATAAAATTTGAAATAATTATTATTACTCTTGTCAAAATATTAATTTCATATCAACTTCTTATTTTTTTACAGTTAAATATTAAATTTACCTTATTAATTTAATAATATCTACTGCTGGTATTGATAAAACTAATGAAGCATTAATATTAAATACAGATTTTCCTGAATAAATAGGATTTATTTCATAATAATAATTTTCTTCTTCAACTTCATCTACTAAAAATGGCATTAATATTGAAATAAGTATTGTTATTGCTGTTGTTGAAAGAGCTGTAAAACTTGCATTATCTGTTCCTATATTCATAAGTAATTGCAATTTTTCTATATTTATATCTGGTATATCATTTTCAATTTGCTTTTTATCTTCTATTGCATATTTTTTTATTTCTTTTTCTTCTTTTTTTAATTTATTTTTTCTAATCTGCCTTCTCAAAAATCGAGCAATTCCTTCATCTGAAATTTTAAAATTTATAATTGGAATCTTTTTTAAAAAACAGAATTTTAATTTCAAAATAAAATCAGTATGCTTTGATATTCCCGCATATTTTTTATCTTTTATAAGTTTTATTATTTCTACTAAATCTTCATAGTCTTTAATTGTAAAATTTATTAATTCAAACTTAATAGCAGAGAAAAAAATAGTAATAGCTACTATTATTATTAGAATTAAAATAATAGACACAATTAAAACTACCACTTTGGATTTCCTCCTCGTAGTAGTTTTTTCCTTTTTTTATTCAATTTATACTTTTTTATGAAATTTAATTAATTTTCTCTTTTCTTCTTAGTAACTTCAATATCTCCAAATAATATTTCCTGTGTTGTCTCAACTTTACTTCTTCTAGACATTTCTAATAATCCTGAAAAAGCTGTTACTACTTCTTGTGGTTTACATTTTTTTAAAGAAAATAGTTTGTTAAAAATAAATTTAGGTTTCCTTATCAATTCTTTAAACATAGTTTTTACAGTATCTCCAACTGAATAATTTTCAATAATAGCAATTTTTTCAATGTTTTTTGCGTTTTTATTTTCTCTTACACTTGTCCTATTTAATATATCTTTATAAACATTTATAATGTCATCTATTTTACCATTTACTTCTAATTTTTGTTTTGGCAATTCTATTCTTTCTGGAGCTCTAAAAAATCTTTTATTATTTTCAGAGTACATTTGTGACAAAGTTTTTATTATTTCTTTATATTGTTTATATTCAACTATTCTTTGAATTAATTCTTCTTCAGAAATCATTTCTTCTTCATCTTCAACTCTTGGTAATAGTTTCTTTGATTTTATATAAAGCAAATTAGATGCCATTACTAAAAATTCAGATGTTACTTCTAAATCCATTTCTTCCATCTTTTTTATGTAATCTATATATTGGTCTGTTATATCATTTATATTAACATCATAAATATCCATTTTGTTTACATCAATTAAATGGCATAAAAGGTCAAGAGGACCTTCAAAGTTCTCTATTTTGATATTATATTTATTTGTTTCTAGTGTAAATATATTCTGCATTTTTAATGCTGTCCTCCATATAACCTTTTTTTCTTAGAAATAACTTTACTTCATTTTCTTCTATTGTGCTTATCTTTTTTAAATATAAATTTTCTGCTGATTTTATTTCATATTCTAGTAATTGATCATAATTATTAGAAAAATAATCTTCTATAAGATTATTATTTATTCCTTTGCTTAATAATTTGTATTTAATTTCTTTTAAAGACATATTTTTTAAAGACATATATTCATTAACTGCTCTATCTATATAGCTTTCATCATTTATATATCCTAAATCTTTTAAATTTTCAATTACTTCTTCAAAAATGTCATTATCAAATTCATTTTTAAATTTATTTCTAATATCATTTTCTGTTCTTTTTTTATATACTATATATTTTAGCACTCTAGATTTAACTTTATCAACTTCTTCAAGTCTTTTAAGTTTTTCTTCATCATTTGTAAAATTTAGATATTTTATTTCCTTCTGTTCCAAAAATTTTCCTCTTCTTTATTTTTATTCTTCATCTTCTGGTTCTTGCTCTTGTTCTTCATCTATAACTTCTTCACCTAAGCTATTTTCAAAAGCTTGGTCAAAATTCCTTCTAATTTTTTCTTCAAGTTCTTCCATAACTTTTGGATTATCTTCTAAATACTTCTTAGCATTTTCTCTTCCTTGTCCTATTCTATCTCCGTTATATCCAAACCATGAACCACTCTTTTCAACTAATCCTAAATTTATACCTATATCTAAGATATTTCCAGATTTAGAAATTCCTTGGCCATATATAATATCAAATTCAGCCTCTCTAAAAGGTGGAGCGACTTTATTTTTTACAACTTTAACTCTTGCTCTACTTCCTATAACTTCTCCATCTTGCTTAATATTTTCTACTTTTCTAATGTCTAATCTTACTGAAGAATAGAATTTTAATGCTCTTCCTCCTGGAGTTGTTTCAGGATTTCCAAACATAATTCCTACTTTTTCTCTTAATTGATTTATAAATACTATACAACTATTTGATTTATTAATAACACCTGCTAATTTTCTTAATGCCTGTGACATAAGTCTTGCTTGAAGACCAACGTGTGCATCTCCCATATCTCCATCAATTTCTGCTTTTGGAACTAATGCTGCAACTGAATCTACAACAATTATATCTACTGCACCACTTCTTACTAATGCTTCTGCAATCTCTAAAGCTTGCTCTCCTGTGTCAGGTTGAGAAACTATTAAATTATCTATATCAACTCCTAAATGCTTAGCATATACTGGATCTAACGCATGCTCTGCATCAATAAATGCTGCTACTCCTCCTTGTTTTTGTGCCTCAGCTATCATATGTAATGCAAGTGTAGTTTTTCCTGATGATTCTGGTCCAAATACTTCGATTATTCTTCCTTTTGGAATTCCTCCTATACCTAGAGCTATATCTAATCCTAATGCTCCTGTTGGTATTGCCTCTATATTTAAAGCTTTGAAGTCTCCTAATTTCATAACAGAGCCTTTTCCAAATTGTTTTTCAATTTGTCCCATTGCTGCTTCTAATGCTTTTTGTCTTTCTTGATTTATTTTTTCTGTACTCATAATTTCCTCCTATAATTTTCCTAAACATATGTTTGCTTATATTATATATTTTTTTAATTTTTTGTCAATAGTTTTTCCAAACATTTTTTCTATTTTCATTTTACATTTTTATTTCAAAAATATTTCTTTTGTTATATTATTGTTGTCTATACCACTTATCAAAATTGAAATATATGGCACTAGAATTTGGTGAAATATCTCCTCCAACATTAGAATTTAGTATTACTGTTCCTTTATTTCTATAAAGTCCAATATGTGGAACTTCACTATTTGCTATTGATTGAGCTTTAGATATAGTATCTATAGAATTGATGTCAGATAATACTTCTTCATTATAATAATTAGAGATATTTCCTTGTCCATAAAAATACGTTAAATCAGGATTTACTGAGCTAGATACTCCTGTTAGAATTAATTGATAATTTTTATTATTTAAATAATCTTGATATTTTCCATCATCAACTTGTACTACATTTATTTTAATTCCTACGCTTGAAAGTTGTTCTCTAATATTATTAGCTACTCTTACCCTTTCTTCATTGCTTTTATTTACAACAAGAGATAAAGTAATTTTTCTTACATAGCCATTAATATTTTTTTGCCATCTATTATTTATATAACTCCATCCTGAATTTTCAAGAGTTTGTCTTGCTAAATCTTGATTATATGTTACAATATTTTCTTTGTTATAAAAACAACTACCATAGTCTAAAGGCGAATTTGATACCACTTTTGAATTTCCAAGTACTGTACTTACAATATTATCCTTATTAATTGCATAATTTATAGCTTTTCTAACAGACACATCTGATAATATGTTATCACTACAATTAAAACTTAAAAAGTCATAATCTCTTCCTGAATATTCTCTTTTGTTATATCCCATTGTTCCTACATAATCAGTATAATTTGTCATATAAGTATTAACTATATCTACATTTCCTAACTTAAATGTATTAAAAATTTCTCCAATAGCATTATATTTTTGTAAAGTTATTGATTGCGTTTTCGGAGTATTTGTTTTGATTTTTTTCCATCTATCATTTCTAATTAACAAAATATTATTTTCATTAATACTTGCAATTTTGTACATACCTGTTCCAATAGGGATTTTATTAGAATTAGTAAAATCTTCGTCTGAATAATATCTGCTAGAAATTATCGGAAATGTTAAATTATATTCAAAAAAAGGTACGGATCTGTTTAAAGTAATTTTAACAGTTTCAGAATCAGGTGTTTCTACATTTTCAATAGCTTGTACATTTGATAAATATATAGAATTTGTATTTTTTATTTGTTCTATTGTGTATGCTACATCTCTTGAAATAAAACTAGTTCCATCTTGCCATTTTACATCAGTATCAACTTTTATTTCATAAGTTAAATCTGAAGTTTTATTAATTGATTTAGCTAAACAATATTCTAAATTGTAATTAGAAGTTAACTTAAATAATGAATCAAAAATTAAAAAATCAATATTTACAATGTCTCTATTTTTAGTTAATATTGGATTCATTGTATCATAATTTGTAATTCCCATTTTTAAATTTTCAACAATGCTAATATCTTTATTCTCAACTTCATTTGAGCTATCTATATTATCATCTTCATTTGTAGATTCATTTTTATTATATATAATGTATACCGCTCCACAAATAAGGCCTATTACTACTAATATAAATATATACTTAAAAAAGTTATTACCACTTGATTTCATTATTACTCCTTTTACATAGCCTATAATATACTATTATTTATTTTTTTTCAATATATTTTAGTCAAAAATGACATGAATAAATATTTTGTCAGCTTCACAATAATATTTATCCATGCCCCATTATTTTATTTGTATCTTATATCAATAAGGTTTATCTAGATTCAACAATAAGTCTTATACCTGTTCTATCTTCTCCTTCCACTTGAACTTCTGCAAATGCTGGTATACATACTAAGTCAACTCCTGTAGGTGCTACAAATCCTCTTGCAATAGCAACTGCCTTCACTGCTTGATTTAAAGCTCCTGCTCCAATTGCTTGCATTTCTGCCTTTCTTGTTTCTTTAACCATCCCTGCAATAGCTCCAGCTACTGAATTTGGGTTTGATTTTGATGAGATTTTTAAAACTTCCATTTTTTCCTCCTAATATTATTTTATTTTGTAATTACAAATATATTTATAATACTTTATATTTTAAAAGTCTAGTAATTTCAATGGAAATTTGCAACTTTTCGTCGACTCTAATTTACATATTTTGACATTTTTATGTATTTTTCAAATTTTCAATAATTAAAATTTTATGTTTTTATTCTATAAACTTTTTTTGTTTTATAAGTTACATCATCTATTTCAAATACTACTCCATTTAACATACAATCACCATCTGCTAACTTATATCTTTCTGGAAGTGAAGTTACAAATCTTTTTAAAGATGCTTCAATTTCCATCCCTATTACCGAATTTATTGGTCCTGTCATCCCTATGTCAGTAATATAACCTGTTCCTTTTGGAAGTATTCTTTCATCTGCTGTTTGCACATGTGTATGTGTTCCAAAGATTATATTTACTCTTCCATCTAAATAGTATGACATTGCTAATTTTTCTGCTGTTGCTTCTGCATGAAAATCTACAATTATAACATCAGCTTTTATTTTATTTAAAATATTATCCATACAAGTAAAAGGATTATCAGATAATACTCCCATATCTGTTCTTCCAATTAAATTACAAACTGCAATTTTTCTTCCATCTTTTTCTATTATAGTATACCCATGTCCTGGTATTCCTTTTGAATAATTTGCAGGTCTAATCAATTTTGAATCATCTATAAATGAAAATATGTCTTTCTTTCCCCAAGTATGGTTTCCCATAGTAATTACATCTATATTCATTTGTTTTAGTTGCTTAAAGCTGTTTGTTGTAATACCCATGCCTCCTGATACATTTTCAGCATTTACTATTGTAAAATCAATTTGTTCCGCTTCTTGTATATTTGCTAAATCTTTTCTTAGTTTTTCAATGCTTTTTTCTCCAACTAAATCACCTATTGCTAGTATTTTCATTGTTTTTCTCCTTTACTTTTTTATCTCCAATGTTAAATCTACTTAGTATTTTTCCTAAAATGTTTATTATTTTTTCTGCATTTCTTTTTGCAAATCCTTTTCCTAAAGCTTTTCCACCTATTGTAAGTGATGCAACTAATGCACTTATAATAAATTCAATATTAAATCCTAAATTAAATCCTTGCATTATTTTCATTGTTATTGCAGCACTTATCGCTCCACTTAATACTCCGCAAATATCTCCTATTACATCTGCACATATATTTGACACTTTACTAGAATTTCTAATAAGATAAATTGATGTTTTAGCACCTTTTATCTTTTTAGTTGCTCTAGCATGAAATTCATCTTCTTTTGCAACTGTAACTGCAACTCCTATTATATCAAAAAATACTCCTATTGCTATTACAATAATTAAAATTATTATTGCAGGTAAAATTGATAGCACATCTACTGCACTATTTGATATAAATGAAAAAATTATTGATAAGAAGAACGCTATAAGTGATACTTGTATAAACCATTTCAGTTCTTCTTTTCGATTTGATTTTTTTTGCATATTTTCTCCTATCTAATTATATCTTATTATTCATTATAGAATAAATAACAATTTTTGTCGAGCTTTTATATATAATAAAACGATAAGACAATACTATCTTATCGCTATTACTTTTCTAATATGTTGGTAAAGTTTTATGTAAATTTTACGGTTTAGGTCTAGTCGAATTTCTCTACTTTGTGCTAAACATTACTATTTAGCTGTTTCCATTTAAACAAAGAATCCATTTTAATAAATGGCTACCAGATTACCACTTAAATCCGTATCTTAATCCATAATACTCCATACAAGTGTAAACAGTCTAGAAGTTTTCCTTGAAATATTGCACATATTACTTATTTCTTTTGCAATAGTGATTTCATAACAAGTAATAAAATTTAATTGGCCAAATAAATTTTATTTTTTAAGTTAATCCCAAGACTATCACTCAAAATAGGCATTTAATATACTGTATTTATATATTTGACAACTACAAAAATAGGATTCTATGTTATATATGCCATTATATATAGTCCTATTTTCTTATTTCATAACCCACGCAAGCTTGGCGTCTCGCGCGCAATTACAAAACTTTGTGCCTGCCATTTGTGGATTTTTAGCCCCACCCTCATAATCAGCAACATTACTAGAATACTGCACCAACAATTAAATTATAACATAATTTTATTAAATTGTAAAGGTAATTATTCTTAGCTATTTAAAATTAGCAAAAAATGAACCCTCTTTATGATATAAATCCTCTATGTTTTTTTACATTTTGGGTTCATCTCACAATTTAGGTTCACTTTATTTTTAATTATTTTTTTCCTATTATTTTGCATAATCTACAACTCTTTTTTCTCTAATCATGTTTACTTTAATTTGTCCTGGATATTCCATTTCTTCTTCAATTTTTTCTGCAATTTTTCTTGCAATTAAAGTCATTTCATCATCAGATATTTTTTCTGGTTTTACAATTATTCTAATTTCTCTACCAGCTTGTATTGCATAAGATTTTTCTACTCCATCAAATGAGTCTGCAATTGATTCTAATTGCTCTAATCTCTTGATATATGCATCTAATGTTTCACGTCTTGCACCAGGTCTTGAAGCAGAAATTGAATCTGCAGCTTGTACTAATAATGCTTCTGGTGTTTGAGGATCTACATCTCCATGGTGTGCTTCTACTGCATTTATAACTTTTGGATCTTCTTTGTATTTCTTTAAGATATCAACACCTATTTCAACGTGTGTTCCTTCCATATCATGGTCTAATGCTTTTCCAATATCATGTAAAAGTCCTGCTCTTCTTGCAAGTTTTACATCTAATCCTAATTCATCTGCCATTATTCTAGCAACATTTGAAACTTCGATTGAGTGCATTAAAACATTTTGTCCATAACTTGTTCTATATTTTAGTTTTCCAAGTAAGTTTATTATGTCAGGATGAAGGTTTATAACACCAGCTTCCATAGCTGCTCTTTCTCCTTCTTCTTTAATTATTTTGCTAAGTTCTTCTTTAGCTTTTTCAACCATTTCTTCTATTTTTGATGGGTGAATTCTTCCATCATTAATTAGTTTTTCCAAAGCTATTCTTGCAACTTCTCTTCTTAAAGGATCAAAACCAGATATAACAACTGCTTCAGGAGTGTCATCAATAATAAAATCAACACCTGTTAATGTTTCTAAAGCTTTGATATTTCTTCCTTCTCTACCTATTATTCTTCCTTTCATATCATCATTTGGAAGTGCAACTATTGATACAGTTGCTTCAGAAGTATGATCTGCTGCACATTTTTGAATTGAGTATGTAATAACATTTTTAGCAGTTTCTTCTGATTTTTCTTTAATTTGTTCTTCCATATTTTTGATTCGCTCTGCTTTTTCAGTTACAAGTTTTTCATCTAATTTTGCTAACAATTGTGCTTTTGCTTCTTCTTCAGATAGTCTTGCAATTCTTTCTAATTCATCTAATTCAGAATCTTTAAGTTTTTGAATTTCTTGTTGCTCTATTTCTAAACTATCTTCTCTTTTTTCAAGTTGCTTTTCTTTTTGCTCTACATCATAAATTTTCTTTTCAAGATTTTCTTCTTTTTGAATTAATCTTTTTTCTTGTTGCTGAACATCACTTCTTCTTTCTCTAATCTCTTCTTCTAATTCATTTCTTGCATTTATAATTTCTTCTTTTGCTTTAACTATTTCTTCCTTTTTTATATTTTCTGCTTCTTTATTAGCATCTTCTAAAATTTTCTTTGCTTCAGCTTCTGCGCTTCCAATTTTAGATTCAGATACTTTTTTTCTTATTATATATCCAACAAATAAAAAAATTATCGCTGAGATTAGAAAAATAGTGATATAAATTAATATTTGCATAATTAATAACACCTCTTTTTCTAATTAAATTTTCAATGTACAAATATATATAATTTTTATAAATATTCTACATATCTATTTTATTATTATTATTGCAATATGTCAAGTGGTTATGGAATAAAGATAATTTAAAAAGAAAACCCTCATACAAATTTGTATGAGGGTTGTGATGTAATTTACCACATTTGACAATAACAATCTTCAGATGCATATTCATTGAAGTATGTTTTGTCAGTGCTAAATTCCCATGTTTGACCATATTCGCTGCTGTAGCTGTACACAAAACTGCTAACATCTCCTTGGGTTAAGGCTCTTTGCAGAAAATCATCCAATAATTGACAATCTGCAATTTCTTTTGGCAGTTGCCACTCTTCGATAGGAATAATTTGATATAGCTGATCTTCTGTTTCCACTATTCCTACATTTTCTACAAAGTGTCCAAAAGAAACTTTTTGGTAATTTTTCGGATTAATGCGATTTAGCATATTTGCGAAAGATTGATCACCTTTGAAGATGTAAAGTTGGACATTATTAGAATCAAAAGTTACAATAAGCCAACTTCTTTTTTCGGCATATACATCATAGTGATTTTTTACATATAGCCGTACCCAGTTTGAGATAAGTTCCTCATTTGTGCCATTAGGCATCTGTAAAACTGACAGAATATCTTGATCAATAGTTTGCTGATTAGGAACTATGTTAATTGCATTTTGTGAAAATAAAACTGTTGCAATTAGCGCGTCCTCTGCTGTCTTTTGATCTTGTTCAGCCGCATTTACGTTCATGGGAACAAGTAGTAATAAAACAACTAGAACCAGTGATAATAAAATTTTTTTCATGTAGACTTCCTCCTTGTTTTTCATCACATTAAACTTGTTACACTTTTATTATAACATATTTTGGCTTAAAATACAATATTTAGTGCCATTTTAAGCAATTAGAATTTAAATTTTTGATTGATTTTTTATTAAGTTAAAGTAAAAAAATAAGTACCACCATTTTGGTGGTACTTATTTGCAATGTAGGAAGATTCTAAAAAAACATTTAATTCCAATATTTTGTAAAATCTTCCCACTCAGGATAGTTAGACTTAAGATACTCTTTAGCTTTTTCAATAAGTTTTTCCAATTCCTTTGAACAATTTTTTATGCATTTACCCGCATTAAAAATTATAGAACCATCTGCATCTGTAACTACAACATTTACGCGGTTATCTTTAGAATCTGTATCTTGACAGATTAAGTGGTACCTACAAGATAAATTCATATGACCATATCTATCATAATAAGCTCCATTATAACAATATTTGCCACGTATACGTCCTTTATCGTCAATTAGCTTTTGCCACAAAATGTTTGAGCCAGGAATTTCCTGTTTTGACCACCCTTCAGGTAGGGTAGCTTCAATTAAAACATCATCACCTATATCAGTAAATTTAAATCCAAGTGCTTCAAAAGCTTCCTGATTTGGACTCATATCTTTAGGTAATTTGTTTGAATTTTTTATTCTATTTTGCTCAGCATTTTGAATCATTTTAAGGCCTTCAGATACATTTCCATAATTTTTTGCAATTACAAATGCCATCATATTTTCTAACATAGAATCATAACTCATACTTTGCCCTCCTTAAATTGATTAAATGTTAAGATTTACTGTTTCAAAATATTTTTTACTTTTAAAGCCTAAAGTTTCCCATATTAAATCCCTCCATTTTCTTTTATTGTTGTTTTCTTGTTATATATGTTATACCAAAAAGTAAGAGGTTATCCTCCACTAATTAGTGAGTATAGAAAATAAATCTTTTATAGTATACAATATTATACAACATTTAACGCATAATATCAATAATTATATTTATTACTTCTATCTTTTCTTTATAAGATTTTTTTAATATAAATGCTGAAATTATAGCTGTTAAAATTTCTGCAATTGGTAAAGTCCACCAAACAATATTTGTTACATTATTAGATAAAGTAAATAAATATGCTGTTGGAAATACAAATACAACAAGTCTTAATAATGATATTATTAAAGGTCTTAACGCATATCCAATTGATTGTAATATACCTTGTATTGCAACCGAAAATCCCATAAATATATATCCTATACTTGCTATTCTTAGAGCTATCGTACATATTTCTATTATTTCTGTTGTACTTCCACCAGTAAGTCCAAATAAACTTGAAATAGGTTTAGCAAACAATTCAAAAATGCAAGTTAATATTAAAGTTACAATAACTGTATCAATAATTCCATATTTAATACAATCATTTATCCTTTCTTTATCTTTCATACCATAGTTAAATGACAAAATTGAAATTATAGTATTAGATAAACCAAATGCTGAAAATAATACAATTTGCTGTATTTTATAATATATACCAAAAGAACCTACTAATATTATAGGATCTGCTTTTGACAATCCAAGAATAGCATTCATTCCTGCCATCATAACTGAAAGCAATGCTTGCATAATCGCTGCTGAAATACCTATATTATAAATTGCTTTTATTAAGTTTAATTCTGGTCTAATATATTTTGGATTTCCATTTATTTCTTTATTTAATTTATAGTGAAATATCATAGCAACTAATAATGAAATAATTTGTCCTATAACTGTTGCCCAAGCTGCACCAGCTACACCCATTTTTAATGGATAGATAAATACATAATCTAAAATAATATTTGTTACAGCTCCTAATATTTGTGCTATTGTTGAAAGCATTGTTTTTCCTGTACTTTGCAAAAATCTCTCGTATACTGTAAATCCAATAGCTCCTACTGATAAACAGCAGCAGATTTGTAAATATGTAGTTCCCATAGAGATTACTTGTTTATTGCCACTTGCAAAAAGTGAAATAAACCATTTTGAACCAAAAATTCCAAATAATAAAAATACTATATATAAACATACACTTAAGAATATTCCATTTCCTGCAACTTTGTTTACTTTTTCTGTATTTTTTTCTCCTAGACTTTTTGAAAGAAGTGCATTTAGTCCTACTCCTGTCCCAACTCCTACTGCTATAATAAGTATCTGTATTGGAAATGCAATAGTAAGAGCTTGATTTGCAATAGCTCCTTGCTTACCCATATTAGTTACAAATATACTATCTATAACATTATATAATGCTTGTAACACCATTGATATTATCATAGGTAATCCCATTTTCCAAAATAGTTTTTTTATTGGCGTACTTGCCATTTTATTTGTATTTTGTTCATTCATAATAATTATTTCCTCCTTAATTTGAACAAAAAAATAGTACATAATCTTTTAAAAGCTGGATTTACGCCATTAAAAGACTACACACTATTTAAAATATTTTTTTATCTTAAATAATTATAACACAAATTTAAATTTATGTAAGTATTTTTTTTTAACAAAATGTTTTTATTTTTTTAAAGAAATCTGTTATACAAATTTAAGAAAAAGCTACGAAACTCTCTATATGTAATACAGACGTAACTTTATAAAAATAAAGCTATCTAATTAAGATATATCAACAAATAGAAAATATTATTACAAGAAAATACAAATATAATATCTTTTTGCAAAATTGTAATTTAGCGAATAGTAACTTAATTTTCTTTTTTATTAAACATATGGCGTACTTTATCTATTCGATTATT
>CANQCW010000033.1 GCA_947591055.1 uncultured Clostridia bacterium
ATCAGCTTTTCCTTTTTTTGCTTGAATATTGTGCCATTTGCTATGTCCTGACATTGTTAATTCCTCCTTTATTTTTTTGTATTTAATATACGTTCTTTTTTATATAATATTTATATCTAAAATTTGTACTTTTATATAATAACATATTTTTTTATTTTTGTGTAGACTTTTTAAGGATTTTCATTTTTTATTATCTATATTTTTTTGTAACTTTACTTAATAATATATTTTTATTCTATTTGTCAATAGTCTTAACTTATAATATGCCCTACTTATTGTAATTTGTCTAAGCATTAAAGTCCCAAATATTTAATTTTCCTTTAGCTTTTATAGGTTCATCAAGTTGTTCTATATTCTCTAATATCCAAGCATATCTTCCATTGTCGTATATGCCAGTTATATATTCATTCTTTCTATTGTTTTTTATATCATTTATAAATTCATCTGTCATTTTAATGCAATCAACTAATTCACATGAGCATATTATGTTTCCATAATTCAAATTGTTAATGTCCACTAAAGACATTAATTCTTTATTTTTTTCATACTCTTTTGGTATCTTAGTAGCACTAGCATGTATATATAATTTACCTCTATAATTTGTTTTCCAGCTTCTAGTTTCAATGGTCTTCACTCCATTTTTTATTAATGTTGCATATGGTTCTATTAAACTTAAAACTTTCATATATAATCTCCAATACAAATTACTATCTTGTGTTTCGATTGTATCATAAAAGGCAAGTAATTTCAACTTAATTACTCGCCCCTTCTTATTGACTATCTACATCATCATTTTGTTTTTGATTTCATTTTGCTATATACTGCCAATATTATTAATATTATTATTGCAATCCATAATCCTAGTTTTGATTTTTCTCCAGTTTGTGGTAACTTTCCTGAAATTTGTGTGTTGTCTATTTGTCTTTCATTATTAGTATCTTTATTATTGTTATCAGTATTTTTATTATCATTTGGTTGTTCATTTAATTTTGGTATTATTTCTGTTTTGTTTTCATTACATATCTTACAAGTATATGTTTTTTCTCCTTCTTGCTCATAAGTTGCTTGTTTTGTTACAGTTCCTTCGTTATATCCATGTTCTGTTTTTGCAATTATTGAGCCTTTTTCTTTTTCTGCATTACAACAATCATATAATATATCTCCTGTGTAACCTGTTTCTTTGCAAGTTGCATTCTTTTCATTCTTTTTATGTGTTGTTGTTAAACTATGATTATTTGCATCTAGTTCTCCATATTCTTTGCCACATACTTCACAGATAGCTCTTTTAGTACATGTTGCAGTTCCACCTTTATGTTCATTGTGTTCTTCTTTTATTAATTTAGGTGTTTTTTCTATTTTAGTTTCATTACAGATTTTACAAGTATATGTTTTTTCTCCTTCTTGCTCATAAGTTGCTTGTTTTGTTATTTTTCCATCATCATACTGATGTTCTAGTTTTTCGATTATTTTTCCTTTTTCTTTTACTGTATTGCAACAATCATATAATACATCTCCTGTATAACCTGTTTCTTTGCAAGTTGCATCTTTTTCATTTTTTTTATGTGTTGTTGTTAAACTATGATTATTTGCATCTAGTTCTCCATATTCTTTGCCACATACTTCGCATACTGCTTTTTTGATACAAGTTGCTATTCCTCCAATGTGTTCTATATGTTCTTCTATTCCAAATAGTTTTTTTATTTCATTTATTTCATTAGAGGTATTAGCAATATTTACAATATTTTCATCTACTTCAATTAAATTAAATATCGAATTTGAATCTTTATTATATTCTGCTATAAAATTATCTTTTTCAGATACTTTATATGTATCTCTAAAAATTGTTGCTTCTTCTGTCATCCAATATGTATTATAGTTAGATTTTATATAATCATTTTCTTTGAAAAAGATATTAGTTCCATTTGTTTGTTCTATAAAATATAATCTACGTGGGTTATATACTAAATTATTATTGAAATATATATCTGTATTTTCTATATTATATCCCCAAAATAGAATATGTGCAGCAACATATTTGTCTGGTCTAGCTTCATATCCCCATCCTCTACCTTGATTAATTGATAGATTATTGTAAAATTGATAATTACGCACTCCAGTCGCTGAGCCACTTTCCCATATTTCAGAATCTTGTGAGTTACTTACAAACACATTATCATGCACAAAAATATTAGTACCAGAGCCACTTGTTCCTTGAATTGTGAAAGCAACATCATATATGTTTCTAAAAATATTATTTGTTACAGTTATATCTTTTGCATTGCTTCCATAAAATTCAATGCCATTTCCATATCTGGTTTCATCAGATAAATTAGAACTTTTTAAATAACTACCACCAATATTTTCTATAATACAATTACTTATTTCAATATTTTCTTCATTAGTTGATGCACCTTCCATTGCATGTCCACCAGTATATGCAAATCTAATATTACTTATTTTCATATTGGAACTTACATTCATTAGATTACTTCTTACAACTACTTTTAGGTTACCTAATTTTGTATATGGATTATTATCTATATATAGATACAAATATTGTTCTCCATCACTATAAAAATCATATTGTTGTTTTAAAGAATCTATTGATATTTTTTTATTATAATATTTATTTCCTTTATCATCTTCTATAAAACCTACGTTAAATGCGTGATTACTATCTGATATATATCCAGTAAAGTTTTTTGTATCTTTTATATCGATTCTATAAATGTTATCATTATATTTTTCCCAGTTATTTGCAACATATTTGTATGTGCTAATTGTAGGTAAATCTCCTGTACCATAATTAGATATTATTACTTTTTTATCATTCATATTAGTAATTGATAAATCTATAGTTCCAAAAAATGTATCACCACTTTTAAATAAAATAGTGTCTCCTGATTTTATTTTTTTAGTATTTAAAGTTTGTAGATTAATTGGATTGTTAATATCTGTTCCATCTGTACTTGTTCCATTGCTTGAAACATAATATATTTTTTGTGTATTCTTTATAACAGATTCTCTTTTAGCAAATTTTTTATATACTGTATCGTATGTAGCAATTTCTACATTATCTATACCTTTACTGTTTATATAATCTATTATTTTTTCTAATGTTTCTAACGTAACTTCTGTCATATCATGAAAATAAAATACTTTCCAATCTCTATTTTCTATTGCTTTATCAATGTCAGATTTTATTTTGTCAATATCATTATGATAATTGATTAATCCACTTCTGCTATGAAAATATACAGAATCAAATCCAGATAAATTTTTATATTCCTCTCCTAATAAATCAGAATATTTATATATAGAATTTGTCCATCTTGCTGTTAATGGACTTCCTGTAATTTGTCCATTACCTCCTGCTAAAATAATTCCATTTACATTAAATCCCATTTGATTTAACCTTTGCTTTTGTACTACAAAATAATTGTATAGAAAGTTATTATCATTTATTGTATCTTCTGTAATAACAGGAGCATTATGTGCTAAAATTTCTCCCCCTGCTTCTTGAACTCTCTTTGCGACTTCTAATCTTGTTTCTTTTAAATTAGATGCCATATTTAATAAATTATCTGATACTGCGGCTAAACATAATGGTGCATTTTTTGAGATAAATAAATCTGCAAATTTATCAACATCTGGTCTTGAATCGTCATTAACAAAGGTAATATAGCATTTATCCATTTCATCATATAATATTGGATCATTTTCTATATTTTCATAATTAATATCAAGAGAACTTAATATCTCATCTTGCTTATTTTTTATTTTATTAAATTCTTCTTCATTTAAAGTTAATTTCTTTTGAATAGATATGTTTTGATTATTATAATTAGTAATATACATTCTTGTTGCACCTTTTGGAATTGTTATTTCTACTCCTGTTTTACTATTACTATATGTACTAGCAAGAGCATCTCCAATTACATTGTTATTATCATCAAAATATACTATTGGAGTTGTTAAATGCCATTCATCTCCATTAATTCCTGTATATAAATCGCCCACTCCATACAATCTTACAAAATACGTTTCATTTTCATTTACACTGATATAATCATCTGGAGCTGTAGCACAATTCTTTTCAGTAAAATCATCAATATAAAGACCATCTTTTGTCCATTGCTTTTTAGCAGTATATGTTACATTTATAATTTGATAAACTGTTGTTTCTTTTCCTTGTGATTCAAGCAAATAAATATCTTGATTATTGCTATCATGTTGAACATAGATTTCTTCATCTATATCAATCATTGTATCTAATAAATCAACTTGTGTATTTGCAAAAGTTTTTATATAGCTTATATTCGTTACAAGTATTACTAATAATAGTACAATTGATAGTACCTTTTTTTTCATTTTTTATTTCTCCTTTATCTTTGATACACTATATATTATACTACAATTTGCATTTTTTTTCAACAAAACTCCTCTTTGTAAATCTGCCACCCTTATTACTTGTTCTATTTGTTATTTATCCCAATACTTCATTTAATTCTTCTAACAATAGTCCTCTTATTAATATATTATTATCTTTTTCATCAATAACAAACTTCATAAGTTTGTTTACTGCCTCATAATAATCCATCATATCGCCCAAAACACCTTTATTCGTTATACTTACTAACATTAGTTTCCATTCGTTAATTTCAGCATTATCTACTTTGTACAATAATTTTGGATTTTTGGGAAAAGAAGTTAAAGTGCCTTCTGTTAGTGAAAATACACCAAATGGCTTACCACCTTTATCACTATAAAAATGTGGTTTTCCTACATAAGCATTTTTCCAATCATTGTTTTCTTTTTTCTTGAATTTATCAAATAATCCCATAATTAATCTCCTCTATAACATGTAATTTTTCTTTTACTTCTTAAACCAACACATTCCATCTGTATCATCTTGTATATATGCTCCTTTCGGAACTTGTTTTAAAACACAATATACATTCAAATAGTCTGGAGATGGTGATACCAAACCTATCATAGCCATAGCCCACATAATCGAATTAAGTATTTGATTATTAGAAATCATAAACACTATTAAAGGTACTATTCCCAGTATAATTGGTAGTAATGACATTAAAATAAATCTTTTCTTACTTAAAGGCTCTTTACATTTCATATAAAACATAAATTTTGATGGTATAAATCCTATATAAACTTTTGCTCCTTTTGGTTGTGGAATTGTATGTAAAAATTCGTGAATAAAGCAACATAGGATTCCTAAAATTATGCCAATAGGAATAAAATGCCTAATCATAGGAAAATCATTCATCATATTTTTCTTTACAAAAATTAAGAAAAAGCACAAAACCATAAATGGTATAGCAAATATTAAAGATACCAACATATTGTTTTTTGGTATATTTAATATTTTCGCATTTTTAGGTCTTTCATTTACTTCATCAAATATTGAATCGTTTTCTTTGGTTATTCCCTTAAATATAATATTAGGCACTATTCTCATCTCACTTTCATATTGTAAGTTGTCGCTCTAATTGTATTTCATTAAATCAGTATAATATATAATTTCTTTTCCAATTTTTTTAGCATATTCTATTTCAGAATTTGTACTATCTCCAATATAATTATTTATATTTACAACTAATATGGCATCAGACAATTCTATCCTTTTAAAATGAGCTTCTCTCAATTTTATCAGTTGTTCCTCTGTTCTTCCAATATTTTTTAATACAGGATAAACAGGTGTAAAAATACAATATCCTTCTAATGACATTTTTTCTGCTAGTATCATCATTTCATGTTGAAATTTTAAACTTCCACATAATGTTATTATTTTCATCGTATATCCTCCAATTTTATGATTTTTTTATACCATATACTTTGTACGCATTTTGTGTAGTATTTTTTATAACATATTCTTCTGATACTCCTTTAATTTCTGCAATTTTTTTCACAATATATTTTAAATACAATGAATTGTTTCTCGAGTGCTTTTCAAAAGGTTCTGGTGGCAAGACTGGACTATCTGTTTCTATAACTATTTTATCTATAGGAGTAATCTTAACCATTTCTTGCACATCCTTATATCTTGTAACAGGACCTCCTACTCCCAAATAATAACCCATTTCAACAAACTTCTTTGACATTTCTGGGGTTCCAGAGTAGCAGTGCATTATACCTGCTTTTTTTACCACATTTTCTCTTAAAACCTTTTCAACATCTTTCTGTGATTCTCTTGAATGTATTATTATAGGCAATTCATATTTATTAGCTAACCTAATTTGTTCTATAAAATATTTTTTTTGTAATTCCACTGGATAATTAAAATGATAATCCAATCCAGTTTCTCCAATTGCAACTAATTTAGAATTTTTATTTTTTAATTCATTTTCAAATATTTTTTCAATTAGATCTAAAGAATTTTCCTTTTCAACTTCCATAGGATGTATTCCAATAGAATAATACATATATTTGTATTCATCAGCATATTCTTTTACTTTTTTTGCTGATTCTAAATTTATACCTATATTCACAAGTCCACATAAGCTTTTCTTAAATTTATCAAATAATTCACTTCTATCTACATCAAATTTCTCCCAATCATAATGAGCATGAGTATCAAAATATAACATATCATTTCCTCCTTTTACATTTATATTATATTGCTAAATTTAGAAAAAGACAAGGTATCATTTGATACCTTGCCCATTACATATCAATTCTTAGAAAAACCAGGATAAAGTTGTTCTGCTAAATCAAACATCTCATCAAAGTTTCTTCTATTCCACAGATCATACACAGCAACCCAGTTGCTCTGCTTCTCTATATTGTGATAATTCTGACCAATCACATCGAAATTCAGTGACTCAAACATATGAATCACAATCTTGTTGTGAATACGAGTTTGGATATATGCATAGTCATAGTTTTGCTCTTTAAGTTCTTCAAGAACTTGCAACAAAGCTTCTTTAGCATATCCTCTTTTCTGACAGTCAGGGAACACATAAATTCCATTAATCTTTGCACATTTAGCTGTTGAAAAATGAATCATCATGTATCCTACTGTTTTTCCATTGTCATTGAGTTCATAAACAATTCTTGTTCCATCTTTGAATGTTGCTTCGTTCTTCTGAATCCATGTTGAGTAATATGGATACTCTTCAATAAATTCATCTGTCAAACTCCGCAATCCCTCTTTAATCCTTTCTGCCTCTTTCAGTTGTATGATTTTCATATCATATACTCCTTTCTGCTATCCATCAACATCATAATTCCAAATGTTTAAATGTCCTTTTGCAGGAATTGGTTCAGCAAGACCTTCTACATCTTCCAAAATCCAAGCATATCTTCCTAAACTATATTCTCCACATAAAAATTCCTGCTGGTCTTTCTGAATTTTGTCCAAAAATTCTTGATCCATATATATGCAATCTACTAAATTACATTTGCATATAATAGTACCATATCCCATAGGAACATTAGGAATCAACTTCAGTAATTCAATAGTATGTTCATCACTCCTTTTGATTTTTTTGCTACTTGCATGGATGTAAAGTTCACCTCTATAAGATGTTTTCCAACTCCTTGTTTCGATGAACTTCTTTCCCTCTTTGATAAGGGTTGCCCATGGTTCAATTAAGCTTAAAACTTTCATAACTTTTGGCTCCTTTGTAATTAATATGTAATTTTACTTTGGAAAAGGCTTCCATATTTATATTATACTACAAATATAGCTACAATTCAATATCCTACAGGATTTTAAGCCATTATTACACTATGTTACATATTTTCTATGTGAGTTTTTTACATTACTCTGATTTACCATTGCATATTCCATTGTAGTATCTATTTTTATATGTCCAATAATTTTTGTACTTATTCTATTGGCATGCCTTTATCAATAGCCATAGTTGCCATTATTCTTCTAAATTTATGTGGATGCACTTTATTTATATTTACCTCTTTTCCTAAATTTCTAATTGCAATTTCTATTCCTGATATTCCTAATCTGTTATAAGACTTTATAAGTGATACAAATAGTGCTTCATTGCTGTCTGTTCTTGTTTCCAGATATTTTTCTATATACATTTTACTCTTGGCATTAAAATAAACCTCTCTTTCACTATTACCTTTACCTAAAACAACACAACTTCTTTCTTGAAAGTTCATATCTGATATATTTAATCTAGTAAATTCTCCAACTCTCATACCAGTTGAAATTAATAGTTCTAATATTTCAATGTGATAATTTAAACATATTTCTGTAAGTATTTCTTTTAATTTTATTCTTTGGTTATTGTCTAAAAAGTTTTCTGTTGTATCAATTATTTTTTCTACAAATAATTCTCTCATGCAATTACCCCCTTACATTTTTTATTCATAATTCTTGATATAAGAAATTATTAATCTTCATACTATTTTATATGAAAAATTTTGCAAACAAAAATAGCAAGAAATTCTTGCTACTTTCGCTTTTTAAATTGAAGAAAACCAGTTAAAATATGTTTAGGCTTAAGTTTTTTATAAAATCAAATAATAGTTTAAAAACGAAGATTTGTTAATTTTCTCAAAAGGTATGTATTTATCTTCATCATAGAACTTTATTGATACATCAATTACATCACTATCTTCCTGAAGTTTAGCAAAAAGTTCTGCTCTTTTCGGTAATTCGTTAAAAATAAACTCTTGATGTCTGTCTGTCATCACCGGAAGTACTTTTGTCCATGCATTTTTTGATAAGCATGCTTCTGTAAATGCTTTTCTTAATTTTCTTTGTTCCTCAGATACTATTATTTGATAGCGAAGCCAAGATATTGTAACGCAGCTAAGAATAATTAACACTTGCATAATTTCTAAGTAAATGCTTTTTGTAATAGCATTAATGTCTAATTTAAGTATGTATCTAATGACTATAGCATCAAATATTAATCCTACTACCAAAGCGTGTTTTATTACTTTCTTTTTTGCCTTCTTTTTTATTTTCAGTATATCCTCTTCATTTAAATTTTTCCGTTTTTCTTCCATAGTATGAACTCCTTTCCTTATTGAAATTATTCATTTTAAGGTTACTATTTACATTATGTGCATTTTACCACGAAATACTTTAAAAAGCAAGAAAATACTTGCTAATCATTTTTATATCATAATTTTTTGATATTAAGAATTATTAATCTTCTTACTATTTTATAGAAAAAATTTTGCAAACAAAAGTAGCAAGGAATCCTTGCTACTTTGCTTTTTTATTGAAGAAAACTGGTTAAAATGTGTATACTAATCTCAATTATTTTCTAAGACCAAATAGTAATTTAAGAACGAATTTTTGTTAATTTTCTCAAAATTCAAGTATTTTTCTTCATTATTGAATTTTATTGATACATCAATTATATCACTATCTTCTTGAAGTTTAGCAAAAAATTCTGCTCTTGCCGGCAATTCATTAAAAATGAAATCTTGATATTTATCTGCTCTCACAGGAAGTACTTTTGTCCATTTACTTTCGGATAAGCATACTTGTGCTAACTTTCCTTTTAACTTAGTCCGTTCTTCATCTACTATGAATAAATAAAATAGATGAGAGAAGGTACAACAGCCTGCAATGATTGGAAATTGTATTATTACTATCAAAATAATTTTTTTGTAAATATTATAAGAATAACAAAGTATAAGAATACTTATTATAATATCAAAAATAAGTCCTATTGCTAAAGCCCACTTCATTACCTTCTTTTTTGCCTTTGCCTTAATTGGTAGTACGTTCTCAAGATTTAAATAACTCCGAATTTCTTCCATAATATCAGTCTCCTTTCCTTACTGAAATTATTCATTTTAAGGTTTACGAGTTTCATTATGTGCATTTTATCACGAAATATTTCAAAAATCAAGCAAAATCAATAACTTGTCCAATAATAGTATAAAATATTATTATCTGCATCATAAACTCCAATTTCCCAACCAGTAGCTTCTTTATCTGTAAAAGTATATTTTTTTCTTTTATTACTTGTTCTACAAACTTTTTTATAATGATAATATCCATTTTCAATTGAAAGCATCATCATCATCTGAAATGTCATAAAATTCATCCATTATATATTCGTAATATTTATCTTTGCTCCACAATTTACTATTTTCTAATTGAATTTTCAAATCTTCCATACATTCATTGTGTATTTTATATACCTTATATTTTTCAAATACATCATCTTCGTATATAGTATAATATTTTATATCAGAGTAATCAATGTCTAGTCCTAGTTTTTTATAATCATTATCTATTTTTATAAAGTATTTTATTATAAAAATAGATACTCTTAAAAGAAGTATAATAATTATAGCTAATATAATAGTTTTTAGTTTTTTAGATTTTTCCAATAAGCAAAATTCTCCTTCAAAATTTAAAATTCTTCTTCTTTTGTTTTAAATTTTTATTAAATAAAAAATCGTAATAGAATTTTTATGACTAATTTGCAATAAAATATATGACTTTTTTGCAATAAACGTATTGACTTTTTTGCAATGAAATATTTATTTTTTTCAAAAAATTTTTTACATATACTTAATTTTGTTTATCTTTATAAATATTTATCATATCTTTAATGCTCATTTTTGTACCATAATTTAGTATTGCATTTGAATATATTTTTATTGCTACTTTTGCTATAACTAATATTGAAACAATCAAAATTGCAATAGATATTACTACATCTTTTCCACTTGCTAATCCCATCATTATTCTAAAAGGCATACAAAATGGTGATGATATTGGAAACAATGAAGCAAATACATTAAGTTCATTTGTTGGATTCATCATTGCAAAGTATGATAAATAAAATCCTGCTACTGCAAGTATTGCAACTGGTCCATTAGCTGATTGTATATCTTCTGGTTTGCTTACAGTTGAACCTGTTAATGCATATAGCAATGCATAAGCAAAATATCCAAGTATAAAATATATTATAGTAATAATTCCTAAATATACTGTAATATTAGACATATCTAATACTGTATTTAATAATTCTGGATCTAAAAATGATTTAGCACTTATTAAAGCTGTTCCTACAATTAATATCATTTGAAATAGACCAACTATACCTATTCCTAATGTTTTTCCGAAGTACTATCGTTTTAGGACTTGTTGATGTTACTAATGTTTCCATTATTTTTGATGTCTTTTCTGTTGTGATTGAACTTGATACTTGATATGCACAGAAATATATTGCATAAAATAATACTATTGACATAAGCATCATAACAAATATATTTCCATTTACTTCTTCTTCACTTGTTTGTTCTATGCTATACTCAAAATTTGGAGTTATTGTTTTTAATTGTTCTTCAGTTAATCCTAATTTACTGATTTGAATATTAGAGTATAAAGAATTAATTGAACTTATTATATCCTCTGGCACTTCGCTCATCATTGTTGTATTTTCTACTATGTATCTGATTTTTACATTATCTTCTTGTTTTTCAATTATTATGGCCTCTGCTATTTCTTCATTTTCTATTTTTTCTTTTATTTCTTCAAAATTAGCATTTTCTATTTCTATATCATAGCCTAAATCTGCTTGTTTTAAAATTTCTAATTTTCCTTCAAATAAATTGTCATTATCTGCAATTAATAGTTTATCTCCAGTATTTTCTCCAGATTTATCACCATTAAAAAATTTTATTATATTTGGTATATTAAATCCTACTACTATTAATATTAAAATGATTAAAGTAGATATTATAAATGATTTCCTTTTTGCCATATCTTTTATTGTAAATTTCATTACTGTTATTATATCTTTCATTATTTCTCACCTACCTTTTCTATAAATATGTCATTTAAAGTAGGTTTCTTTATTTCAAACTTATCTACTTCAATTCCTTCACTAACTAATTTATTTAAAAGCTTATGTGCTTTTTCTTCTTCACTTATTTTTATTATATAATTATTATTTGCTACATTTTCTATTTCTAAGTCAAACTCTTTAATATATTTTTCTATATCTTGTGATGCATTTATTTCAACACGATTTGCTGGATATGTTTCTTTTATTTTTTTAAGATTTCCTTGAAGTACAGTTTTTCCTTTATTTAATATTAAAATATCACTACAAAATTCTTCTATTGTTGCCATTTGATGTGCTGACATTATTACATATTTTCCGTTTTTTACTAAATCTATTATAATATTTTTTAATATTTCAGTATTTACTGGATCTAATCCGCTAAAAGGCTCGTCTAACACTACTAATTCAGGATTATGTATTATAGCTGTCATAAATTGTATTTTTTGTTGATTTCCTTTTGATAATTTTTCAGCTGTCATTTGTAAATATTCTTCTACTTTTAATATTTTTGCCCATTTGTTAATTGATATTAAAGCCTCTTCTTTTTTCATACCTTTTAACTCTGCAAAATACATTAATTGATCAATTATTTTTGTTTTAGGATATACTCCTCTTTCTTCTGGCAAATAACCAAAGTTTACATTTTTTCTATCTACTGTTTTGCCTTTCCAAGTAATTTCTCCTTTATCTTTTTTTATAATTCCAAGTAACATCCTTATTGTTGTAGTTTTTCCTGCCCCATTTGTTCCAAGTAATCCAAATACTCCAGGTTTATCTATACTAAAAGAAATATTGTCTACTGCTAATTTACCTGCAAATGTTTTGGATACATTTTTTAGTTCTAAGCTCATTTTTTAATTATTCCTTTCTTATTTTTCGTTATTGATTATATAATATAAGATGAATAATTTCAATTAA
>CANQCW010000034.1 GCA_947591055.1 uncultured Clostridia bacterium
CTGCTAGCTTTTTGAATTGCTATAATTTCTGCATGTTTTGTAGAATCAAATTTTGTTTCTTTTTGATTATATGCTCTAGCAATAATTCTGCCATCTTTTACAATAACTGCTCCAACTGGTACTTCTAAAATAGAAGCAGCCTTTTTAGCCTGTTTTATTGCTTCCTTCATAAATGATATATCTTTTTCCATATATTTTTTCCTTTATAAATATTAAAACATATAATATCATATTTTATAGTCATAAGCAAGAAAAAAAGAACATATAAAAAATGTCCTTAAAAAAATTATTCAGCATCTTAAAAATAATTCCCTTTTACTTATGTATCCTTTTTTAGTATATTAGTTATTGTTCTTTTTCACTTTGTATAAAATAATAATATTAAGCATTTACTTTTATGTCTGTGTAATCTTCTACAATGTATTTTGCTTGATTGAAGTTTTCTCCACATTCAATAATTTTGTCGATTAAACTTTTAACTTTTTCTTCAGTATCAATTACATTATTCATACTTAATACTTCTTTTTCAACAAGGTTATTATCTTCTTGTTTTGTTACTCTGAATCCATAAGTATTTTCTTTAATTATGTAATATTTTATAATACGTTTATAATCATCTAATACTTTGTTAAGTTCTAAACTAGAATAAAGTTTATCCATCATTTCCTCCTTTCTTAAAAACACATAGTTAATATAATACCATTTTCTTCCATATATAGTCAAGTATTTTTTTAAAATTTTTTACATTATTTTCTATTTTTTTGTCTAAAATTAAAAATATTTAAATATAAAAACTGCATATTTAGTAGATTTTTCTAGCTACACCTATTATAAAAGCTTTTGTAGAAGGTTTATTATTTTTACTTACTTTAAAGTAATCTTCGATAATTTCTTCATTAGTATTAAAGTACATTAAGTTAATTAATTTGCTTATGCACCATAATACATTTTTTGGACTTGTTTTGTACCTATCAGCTACTGGCCTGTATACATATTTTAAGAAATCTCTCATTACCATTCTATCATTTGCTACAATTTTTATAGTGTCTATTAAATATTCATATGATAAGGAATTTCTTTTGAAATTAAAGTTCTTTAGTTCAATCATAATCTTTTCTTCATCAATAGATTCGACCAACTTTCCAACTCCTTCAAATTTATTCCAATCTACTTGAAATATATACAGAAAGATAATAGTATTATATTATGTTAATGCTACGTTAAGTAGTCTTTGTTGTACTATCATAGCATTTCACTTTGCTATGTAGTATAAGAATCTGTTTTTTAAGGATAAAGGAGGACTTCACATGAAAAAATCAATTATTAAACGGTCAATCAGTTTATTCACAGCGGCAATATTTGCCTTATCCATGTCATTACCTGTATGCGCGGCACCAGCTTTAGCTGGAGATGAAGTTGTTGCTACTGAAAGCAATGGTGATTACGGCATATCTCCTATGTACAACAGTATTCCTGGCGCAGGATCTGCTGATATTTCTGGAGGATATGGCGAAGTAAAAGTAACTATTGGTAGGTCAATATCAACTGCTTATTTTCAGGCAGCAGTATCTCCTAATAACAACAGTGGAACAATAAGAGTTACTATAAAATATCCTAATGGATCTTATGCTGCATTAGGTAGTATGCCTGCATCCGGCGGTTCTACTATATTAAAAACTGCTTATGCTTTATCTGCTGGAACATATACTTTTATATTTGAACCTTCAAGTTTAGCAAAATTTGATGTACAGGGTTATATTTATGAGTAATCTATTTGGCTTATGGGAATAACCCATAAGCCTTTATTATTAATTTATTTTTGTGTATTTATCAGAAATTTTAACATCATTATCCATTACTTTATTTAACTCAATATTATAGCTAACAAAATTTTCTAATGTATTTTGATTTTCTTTAAATAAAGTTGTTTGTGATAATGGCAATAAAGTATCCTTATCAAATTTTATATTTTCATTATTAATTATTAAATATAATCCATTATCTTTTAAGTAAGCAAAAATTTTGTTTAATTTCAAAGATAAATCTTTAAAATTAATATTTTCTTTAATAATTTCTAATGGAAATGAATAGTACATATATTTTCCATTTTCATAAGGTTCTGCATCAAATAGTTTTACTTGAGAATATAATTTATTTTCTTCATCTATCACATATCTATAATTATTATTAATATCAATATATTCTGTTGAACTACTTTCTACATTATTTACGATACTTGTTTGAACTATTTTATATATTCCATCTTTGTACCATATTTCTTTTTTCTCACTTATTTTTTTATCAATATATGATTTCATTATAAAATGATAATTATTTGCATTTTCATATTCTGCAACTTTTGAACTTATTGAGTTAAGTACTAGAAATTTATATCCAGAATATAAGAAATACATGGCTGCTATAATGACAACTGCAATTATTAGACATCTGATTATGTTTTTACGGTTTAATAATTTCATTATTTTCATTTTAGTTTGTTGCTTTTGGTTTTCCTTATTTGTAAAAATTAATTCTTCAATAGGAATTCCTAATATAGAACTAATCTTTTTAATTTTCTGTGTTCGTGGTGTTGCTTGATTTAATTCCCATCTTGAAACCATTTGTCTAGTGCATCCCATTTTCTCTGCAAACTTTTCTTGAGATAAACCTTTATTTCTTCTTCCTTCTACAATTTTATCTCCTAATGTTTTCTCTTTTTTCAAATCTTTTTTGTCTGATGTTTCATTTTCTTGTTTCTTTTCTTCTAAAATTTCTTCTTTTTGATTAATAGTGTTCATTTTTCTCCCCTCTAAATAATATGCTACCTCCTTTTTAAAACAAATTCCACTCTTAATTATATTGTCTTTTCTTGCAAATTTCTATCAACTTTAGTATGCAATTTGTGTTTTCAAAGTTTGCATTTAGTAAAAATATATAAATAATAGTAATACTTTGTCTTAATTTGGAAGCTTTTTTTCTAAAAAAATAAAAAAATCTTATTTTTTTAAATAAATTTTCTTATACCTCTTAAATTTTATTAAAATTTTTTTATTTTTTCATAATATTTACCTTTACATAAAATTAAATTTTTTTACTAATAATATAAATACATAATTATTTTTCGTTAATTATATTTTTCATAACTTTTATTCTCCTTTCTCTATATATCAATATTATAAATTATGCTTGCGTAAAATACAAGTATAATTTATGTGTATTTTTTTAATTATAATATATGTACAATTAAGGCGGGTGATTAATATATGGGAATCGCGTTCCATAAAAAGACAGATAAAAAATATGTGCAGTACACTTTAAGATTAGAAGAGAATCTTTTAGAAAAAATTAAAGATATTTCCAAAAAAGAAGAAATATCTATAAATGAAGTTGTTAATCAATCTTTAGAATTTGCAGTACAAGATTATGAAAATCAAAAATAGCGGAAGCAAGTTTTATTTTTTTCCGTTTTTATTTAGTTCGTTTATTTATTTTTTATCTATATAATTTTACCATATTTTTTATGATAAATTTTTCTAAATGTTTATACCTATTTTATTTTATACATAATTCCCAAATAAAATAATCCATTTAAAAACTATCTATAATGGTTATACCATCATTTCAGTTTTATATATGGATTATTAAAAATTTATTAAGTTTTATAATTCTGGATCATCTTGTGAATCTAGATTATTTTTATGTTTTTCTTCAATAGCTTTTTCTCTTGTTTTTCTTATTCCTCTTTCATATTTACTTTGTTTATTTGTTTTCAATGTTGGAAATTTCTTTTGTAAAATATTATTTATTTCATTTAATATAACTCTATCTTCTACGTTTCCTAATGCTTCTATTTCTACCATTGAATCTTCTGCTTTTTGTTCTTTTATAGTATGGTTAGTATATTTTGTATTATCAAATGAAAGGCATACTTGAACTCCATTTTTTTCTAAAACAAAGTCTTGTCTTTGTGTAACAGAGTTTAATAGTGGATTTGGTAATACTTCATCTAAATTAACCTCTACATTTACTTCTCTCATTTTTTCTTTTAATTCTTCTATTGAATTAGTTTGTAAATCAAGTTCTATTTCTTGTCTTGATGAATATACTTCTCCTACGGTTGTTGGCATTTTATATGTTGCTTTATATTTTTGATTTCCATCTTGAGTTAGCCTTCTTATTCTTAATGATCCTCCTCTTGTAAGTAATGAAAGGTCTTTTGTATCATAATATTCATCATTATTTTCTTTACTTTTTGTTTTTACTTTTTCATATCCATCAGTTAAAAGTGCTTCTAGTATTTTATCTTGAGCAAGTTGTTGATTTTCATCTATAACATATTTTAGCTCAAATTCTTCTGGTTTTTTATTTAACTCATTTATCATATTTTTTATTTCCTCTCTGTAAGGTTCAAATTCCTTTTCGTTCATTTTTAGCTCTATTCTTACAATCTCTGGATTAAAATATAATTCATTTTTTTCTAAGTATTCATCTGTTCTAATTAAATGAGGGGTTGCTTCTGATAAATCTTTATGAGCATACCCATAATTAATTCTTAATGATTCTTCTTTTTTATACAATTTATTTTTTGAGTGAAAAGCTACTATAGAAAATGTATCTGAAAAATCATGATTAGGAAATATATGTTTTAAATTTTGCTTTATACTTTCAGGATTAACGTTATTTTCTAAATCTTGATAATCATTAAGAACTTGCTGCATATTTGATAAATACTTTAACATTGGTTCTGTTGAATACTCTTTTAACACATCCATCGCATCATTAAAATTCTTATCAGTAATTTGTATAAAATCTTCTAATGAAATATTTTCAGGATTTATTGCAACTTTTTTAAATTTTTCTGGTAATTCAGCATCTACTGAATCTGGATGCTTTTTATATATATCAAGTATTTTTAAAAATACTTGTTCTAAAATTCCATCTGATCTTGAAAGATATACATCTCTATATCTTTGAAATCTTTCAATTAATATAGTCTCAATACTAGTTAGTCCTTTTCTATCAACTAAAAGTTCATATTCTTGATTACTATTTACACTAACCCCTAATGATTGTATTACATTTTTATAATTTATTGCAGATGGAAGTCCAGCATGATAAGAGTCCCTAACTAAATAGTCTAATCTATCTGCATCTAATTGATGTGAGATTAAAGATTTTAATAATTTAGTAAAACTACTTTTAGTTTCATTTTTTTCTTCATCTCCATATTCATCTATTTCTGCAATATAACTTGCAATCCTTTTTAGTTTTGCTTTTCCATAAATAGATGTAAGCAAATGATTTACTTCCGTATCCCCTAATAAAATATCTGTTGTCCTTTTTTCATGAGAATACTTTGTTACTTTTTCAAAAGAGTGAGAAAATGGACCATGGCCTATATCATGTAATAGCATTGAACATAGTGCCATATCTTTATCATCCTTAGAAATAAAAATATCATAGCGTTTTAGTTCTTTTTCTAGATGTTCTATAATCTGAGACATAACATAAAAAGCTCCTACGCTATGACTTAATCTTTCGTTATTCTTTAGACCAGGATAATCATATGCTGAAAATCCAGTTTGTGTAATTTCGTTTAGTCTTTGCATTTCTTTTGTTAGGATTATTTCTGTAAAAGGTGTATGGATTTCTATCTTTCCGTAGATTGGATCTTGTACTTCCATAGTTTTTCCATCATCTTTTAGAGTATAATTAAATGCCATCTATTTTACTCCTTTTCTATTAAAGTATTAGAATTATATCATCTATTTTTTCAAAATACAATCTTTTATTAGTATATCATGTGCAAAATATGTGAATATTCTAGATAAAAATTTCAAAATTTATTACATATAAAGCTAAAAATAAAGTGGCGTATTAAAACACACCACTTTACTTTTATAAAATACCTTAATTTATAATTATTTTACAACTATATTAACCAATTTTTTAGGTATTACTATTTCTTTTACAATTGTTTTTCCTTCTAATTTCTCTTTTATACTGTCTAGTTCCTTTGCTGTAGTTTTCATTTCTTCTTCTGTATATGAAGTTGGAATTTCTATCTTTCCTCTTACTTTACCATTTATTTGTACTACCATTTCATAAGTATCATCAATTAATTTTGATTTATCATAAGTAGGCCAAGATTCATATGCAATAGTTTCTGTATTATTAAATACTTCTCTCCATATTTCTTCAGTAATATGTGGAGCTATTGGATTTAGTAATTTAATAAAGTTTTTAGCATATTCTAAATTCCAAGTATCTTCTTTATATACTGCATTAACAAATATCATCATTTGAGATATTGCTGTATTGAAATTCAAAGATTCATAGTCTTCAGTTACCTTCTTTACTGTTTGATTATATACCTTCTCTAAATTTGGATTGTCCTTAAATTCTTTTATTTCTTCGTGATATAGTCTCCATACACGTTCTAAGAATTTCTTTATTCCCCTAACAGCTTCGTCGTTCCATGGTTTATCCGCTTCAAGAGGGCCCATAAACATTTCATACATCCTAAGAGTATCAGCACCATATTCTTTTACTATATCATCAGGATTTACTACATACTTAGGGAAACGTTTACCCATTTTTATACCATTTGAACCTAGTATCATACCTTGATGTACTAATTTTTTAAATGGTTCTTTAACATTAACTAAACCTTTATCATATAAGTAGTTATTCCACATCCTTGAATATAATAAATGTCCAACTGCATGCTCTGGTCCACCTACATATAAATCAACAGGCATCCAATGTTCAACTAACTTAGGATCAGCAAAAACTTTGTCATTAGTTGGGTCAATATATCTTAAAAAGTACCAGCTTGAACCTGCTGAACCTGGCATTGTTGCAGTTTCTCTAACTCCTTTTACACCATTTACTTCAACATTTTTCCAATCTGTAGCATTTTCTAATGGTGCTTCTCCATTTTTACCCTTATAATCATCCATTTCTGGTAAAATTAAAGGTAAATCTTTATCATCTAATACAACATCTCTGCCATCCTCTAAGTGAATAATTGGTATTGGTTCACCCCAATATCTTTGACGAGCAAAAATCCACTCTCTAATATGATAATTGTTTTTCTTTTTGCCACAGCCCATTTTTATAAGCTTATCTGTAATAGCAACTTTCGCTTCTTCTACTGTTAAACCATTAAATTCTTCGCTATTAATTAATTTGCAACCTTTACCTAAATAATCTTGTTTTTCAAAAGCACTTTCAGTAGTATCTCTTCCATCAATTACTTGTATCATAGGAATATTGTGTTCTTGAGCATATTCAAAATCTCTTTGGTCATGACTAGGCACTGCCATAACAGCTCCAGTTCCGTAACTTGCTAGCACAAAATCTCCTAAAAATATAGGAACTTCTTTACCATTAACAGGATTTATTGCAAATATTCCTTCTAACTTAACACCACTTTTTGTTTTATTAAGTTCTGTTCTATCAAAGTCTGATTTTTTTGCTGTTTCTTCTCTATATTTAATTACTTCATCCCAGTTTTGTATTCTATCTTTTAGCTCATCTACCAATGTATTTTCAGGAGCTAAAACCATAAAAGTAATACCATATATAGTTTCTATACAAGTAGTAAATATTGAAAATTTTCCACCATCTTTTATTTTAAATTCTACTTCTACGCCTTCTGATTTACCAATCCAATTTCTTTGTATTTCTTTAGTAGATTCTGGCCAATCTACTTCATCAAGTCCTTTTAAAAGTTTTTCAGCAAAAGCAGGTATATCAATAATCCATTGTTTCATATATTTACGTACTACAGGATATCCTCCTCTTTCACTCTTACCATCTATTACTTCATCATTTGCTAAAACTGTTCCTAATTCTTCACACCAATTTACTGGCATATTAACTTGTTTAGCATAGCCATCTTCATATAGTTTTTTAAATATCCATTGTGTCCATTTATAAAAACTTGGATCACTTGTAGATATTTTTCTATCCCAATCATAAGAAAATCCTAATCTTTTTAATTGACCTTCAAATGTTTTTATATTTTCTTCAGTAAATTTTGCTGGGTGATTTCCTGTTTGAATTGCATATTGTTCTGCTGGAAGTCCAAAAGAATCATATCCCATTGGGTGAAGAACATTGTATCCTTGCATCCTTTTCATACGTGCAATTATGTCTGTTGCAGTATATCCTTCAGGGTGTCCAGCGTGAAGACCTACTCCTGATGGATATGGAAACATATCAAGTGCATAATATTTAGGTTTAGAAAAATCCCACTCATCTGTTTTAAATGTTTTATTCTTTTCCCAATAATCTTGCCACTTTTTTTCTATTTCTGTAAAATTATACATTTCAATCTCTCCTTTTTATATTATTGAAAAAATAACTTTGGTGTTGCTGAGAGGAGTTGAACCTCCGACCCCTCGCTTAGGAGGCGAGTGCTCTATCCAACTGAGCTACAACAACGTATATGATAGCTATTATATCACTTAATTAATATAATAGCTATATTTTTAACTATATTATTCCAATAATTTTTATTTTGGCATGTAATTTTCTTTATTTTAATTTTTTATTCTACAACTCTTTTCATTGCTTCCGTTAGCTTTTCTAATTTTTCATTTGCATCTTCCATACTGTTTCCACATACACCCATATAAAACTTAATTTTAGGTTCTGTTCCAGATGGTCTTACACAACACCAAGCATTATCTGTTAAATCATAATATAAAACATTAGAAGTTGGTAAATCTGTTTCTGACTTTTCTCCGTTTGATTTTATTATTGTATGCTCTTCATAATCTCTTACTTCTAAAACATCTAGCCCTGCTAATTGTTTTGGTGGATTTTTTCTAATTCTATCCATTGTTGCTTTTATTTTTTCTGCTCCATCTGCACCTTTTTCTACTATTGAAATTTGTCCTTCTTTATAGAAACCATATTTTTTATACATATTAATCATTTGCTCCCATAAAGAAAATCCTTTTGTTTTATAATAAGCTGCTGCTTCGCAAAGAGCCATTACTGCTGAAATTCCATCTTTATCTCTTGCATGAGGACTAATTAAGCAACCATAACTTTCTTCAAATCCAAATTGATAATTATATGTATTATTTTCTTCAAACTGTCTAATTTTTTCCCCTATCCACTTGAACCCTGTTAAAGTTTCAAAAACTTTCAAATTATATTCTTTTGCAATAGCTTTTGCCATATCTGATGAAACTATTGTTGTTACAAATGCTCCGTTTTCTGGCAAAATACCTTTTTCCTTCTTTTGAGAAAGTTCATATTCAGCAATAAGTAAAGCTGACATATTTCCTGTATAAAATATGTATTCCCCATCTGGTCCTTTTGAAAAAATTCCTAATCTATCTGCATCTGGGTCATTTGCTAAAATAATATCTGCATCTACTTTTTTTGCTAATTCTAATGCTAGCTTAAATGCATTTTTATCTTCTGGATTTGGATAACTTACAGTTGGAAAATCTCCGTCTGGCATTTCTTGTTCTGGCACAACATATACTCTATTAAATCCTAATTCTTTCAATACTCTTTGTACTGGTACATTTCCAGCTCCGTGTAATGGAGTATAAACTATCTTTAATTCATCAGCAACTTGTTTTATTGCATCAGGATTTAATACCAATGATTTTAAAGTATCAATAAATTTATCATCTATTTCTTTTCCAATTTCAATGTATAATCCTTTGTCTACGGCTTCTTGCTTATCCATCATTTTTATTTGTGAAAAATCTGTATTTTTTACTTCTTCTATAATTTGCTTATCTTTTGGTGGCACTATTTGTGCTCCATCATCCCAGTAAACTTTATATCCATTATATTCAGGTGGATTATGACTTGCTGTAATCATTATTCCTGCTGTACAACATAGATTTCTTACTGTAAATGATAGCTCTGGTACTGGTCTTAATGATTCAAATACATAAGTTTTTATTCCATTAGCATTTAGGCAAAGTGCTGTAATTTCACTAAATTCTTTTGACATATGTCTTGAATCAAAAGAAATTGCTACACCTTTTTCCTCAGTACCTTGTTTTAATATAAAATTTGCAAGTCCTTGAGTTGCTCTTCCAACAGTATATTTATTCATCCTGTTAAGTCCAGCACCTATTACTCCTCTTAAACCAGCTGTACCAAACTCTAATTCTTTATAAAATCTATCTTCTATTTCTTTGTCATTTCCTTTAATTTGATTTAATTCATTTCTTGTATTTTCATCAAATGTAGGATTATTTAACCACTCTTCATATCTTTTTAAATATTCTTCCATTTTATATAATTCCTTTCTAAATTTCAAAACATCTTTAATACTTCATATTTAGAAAATTTTTTCTTTAGTAGAATAAAGAAAACAAGCTATAATTAAGCTTATTTTCTTTTTTTATTATTAATTATTTTTTAACATATATTCCATATATAGCTTTCTAGCAGTTTCAGGACTATCCACTCCTTCACAATTTTTTACTGGAGCAAATTCTTCTTCCCTTTTTACTCTTAAAATAGCTATATCATCTAATGCTTCAAATGCGTCAAATAAAAAAGCTTCATATTTATAAGCATTTGGCTTATCTGGTTTTACAATAATACCCTCTTCATCAATATAATCTGCTTTTTTAAAAGCAATATGATATGGTAGATTCATTTGTGCTACTTTTTCTATTGCCTTTATATTAAATAAGTTGCATAAAATATGAGATTCACCATATACTAATTCTCCATTTTTATCGCGTTTTTCAGCCATTTCATTTGTTATTTCAGAATATTCAATAACACTAGGTCTTCCATTTTTCTTGCAAAAAACTCCAACATTTTCATTTGGATTTGCTTTTATTATACTTTTTCCTGCAGCTAAAACATTTTTCTTAATTGCTAGCCCAATTAAAATAGGATCTATTGGTTTTACCAAAACATTATCTACTCCTCCAATAAATACCCACTCTACTCCTCTGGCTTTCATATCAAAAAGGATACCTTCTCTTAGCATTGAACGGAAGATTCCTCCATGACCATCTGATGCTTCTTTTATTTTATGCTTTTCATCAATCAATAATTTTCCATCAGCTGATGTCATAGGAAGTTCACCTTGTTTAAAAAATATTATACACTCTTTTGGATATCCAAAATAATTTTTATCTTCAAAAAATTTTTCAGTAGCTTTGTCATTATCTTCACTGGTCATAATATACCAAGGAATATTAACTCCATAATCTTTTTTAGCTTTTATAAGAATATCTGTAAGTATTTCAAATAATGTTTTATGATTATCTAAACCTAAATCAAATGTACCTTTAGGACCACTATGTCCTAATCTTGTTCCTTGACCACCTGCCATAGTTACAACAGCAAGTTTTCCACTTTTTATTTGTTTTGTTCCAATTTCTTTTAACTCTTCATATTCTTCTTTTGTTAACTTTGATTTGTCTACATATTGTATTGGCTCAATATTTGAGTTTTCAAAAACCGGATTATTTTTACTTTGTTCATATAATTTTTTTACTTGGTTAAAATCAACTGTTAATATACTATCTAAAAAATTTTGCTTTTGGTTTTCATCAGTAAGTCTATTATACTCATAAAGTAATTGTTCCTGGCCATACTTAGCAAGCATCTGTTTTACTTGTTTCAACTTTTCGTCCATTTACTATCTCCTTTGTCTTATATTTCTCTGACTTCGGCCACGATAGACACTTCACGCCATTTACATCTAAAAATGATTAGTATATTTTTTAGATATCATACATAATACATCATTATAAAAAATTAGTCAATTACTTTTTCTCCACTAGTAAATAAAATTTTATCGCTTTTATTTATTATTTCCTTCATATAAAGTTTTTGATGTGAAAAATTATAACAATTAATTATTTTTGCATTTGTCATTTTCTTTAAATTATCCAATATGTATTCATTTGCATCATTTATATAATTTAAATCTCCTTCAACTATAAAAATATTGTTTTTTGAAAAATTAATTTCTTTATCATATATATTTTTAGTCATTTTAAAATCAATTTCTTCTATATTATTTATATCATATTTATATTTATCTATTAATATTTTTATTTCATCTTCAATTTCATCTTGAAAAAAAGTTATTACCTTCACTTTTTTATTATTTTTTTCCTTTAAATATTCTAATAAAATCATACTCAAATGATATTTACTTGCATAAAAATTACATAATTTCTCTATTTTCATTTGTATTCTCCCTTCTTGGTAAATATTACCATTATATTACAAAAATGTCAATATCATTACACAAGAATCATATACAAATTTTCGACATAAAATTTTTTCCACAAATGTATAATTTTAATTTTTAAGGTAATAATTTTATTAAATATAAAATTTTGAAAGGATATTTTAATATGAAATTTGAAAATATTGATAATTTAAAATATTGCAATAAACATCGTATTATTCGAAAAAATATAATATTTTTAATTTTAATTTTTACATTATTTTTAAGTTTAAGTGCTATATCTTACGCTAAATCTGTCTCAACAGATATTTCAAAAAATGTATTTAGACTACATGTGCTTGCAAATAGCAATTCTGCGGAGGATCAAAATTTAAAATATAAAGTAAGAGATAGCTTAATAAATTATATGAACTCTATATGTATAAATGTACAAACTAA
>CANQCW010000035.1 GCA_947591055.1 uncultured Clostridia bacterium
GCACATCATAAAGGTCAAGGTAGTACCGATAACGGAAGAGATAGTGAGTCAAAAAGACTTGGTATAAAAAGAGCTGACGGACAATTAGTTCAAGCTGGAAATATACTTTATAGACAAAGAGGAACAAAAATGCATCCAGGAACAAACGTTGGAATTGGAAGCGATGACACACTATATGCAAAAGTTACAGGTATAATGAAAGTTGAAAGACTTGGAAGAGATAAAAAGAAAATTAGTGTTTATCCAAATATAGAAAAAAATGTTAAAGTAGAAAATAAAAAAGTATCAAGTACTGAAAAATCTGCAGAAACAAAAAAGGTAAGCACTACTGCTAAAAAAGCTACAACAGCTAATAAAGCAAAAAAAGAAACTGTAAAAGCTTAAATTTAAATAAAAAATTAAAAAATCCTATAATTAATATAGGATTTTTTATTTTGTAAAATGAAATTTATTAAACCATTTTATTCAAATTACCAGAAGTATAATCATTTCCAGTAAATATATCGCCTTGTTTTACAACATTTATAATATTATTAATTTCATCAATATTTTCATCTAATATAATTATTTTAGCATAATCAATATTAATATCATCATATTTTATTGAAGATATTTTGCTATTATAAATAGTAGTAACAGTTTGCATATTATCTGGAACTATTTTAAATTTATAACCTAATCTATCTTTTAAATAATAGTTACTTTCTTTGCAGTGCATTTCACAAGTAGGATAACATCTATTTGATTTTCCTAAGAAACAATAACCAGTATTCATCAAAGGAACTCTTCCATAAACCATAAGTTCAGTAGGAAGGGAAGAATTATTTGCAAGATTTTGCAAAGTAGGTTTATCAAGTTCAGGAGATAAAGTAAAAGTATTTACTCCAATATTTTTTAATTCTTCTATAGTATGCAAGTTAAATACATTTAATGTGTAATTTGCAACTATATCCATATTTGGAAACTTGCTAATATTTTCAAAGCCAGAAATATTTGAAATAACAATTCCTTTTAAATTATAATCTTTAATAAAGTCAACTAATGAGTTAAAAGTAATATTTTTATAATTATCTCTTATTATAGTTGGAAGACTTATATATAAATCACCTTTTGTACTTAAAATATTTATAATATCAGAATATTTTTTATTAATAAAATATTTTATTGGTACATAAATTCTATCAATATTAGAAAGTTTGCTATAATCATAGTTAAGGCTTAATTTATTTAAATCTAAAGAATAAGCAACATGTTTTTTTACATTATCTGATTTTTGGGTGGCCTTGTCTTTGACTGGTAAATCTAAAATTGTTTCATCACATTGATTTCTTTGAAAACGCTTTTTAGCTTGCTCTATTAAGTCATTTAAACAATCACGTCTTAATTGATTAATAACAGATATTTTTGGAATATATGTATTTTCATCTAATAAAATTTTAATATTTTTAAAATCAAAAGGTGTATCAGTAGTTTTATTAATTTGATCCTTAATTCTTTCCATAGTAATTGGATTAGAAATAGAATCAATAGGAACTAAATCGGTTTCTTTTTTGCAAGACATAGAAAAGTAATTTCCACTTTCTTTATCCATAGAAGTTACTTCCATTGATATAGGCTGGCCTTTTTTTACTGTTACAACACAAGTTAAAGGAATTTTTACATTTTCCTTATGAATATAATCCATTATTTCTTTATTTTTGTTGTAATCACTTATTTTAAATATTTTATCACCTAAAGAAATATTGCCTTTAATTCGCCCAATAGTAATCATATCATTAACTTTAGCATTTTTGATATTAGACTTATTAATCATTAATTCAGAAACAGTATACTTATGATCTTCATTTTGAACACATACAGTATCATTTATAGAAATTTCCTCTTTTGTTTTAAAAGTTACTAAACCTTTTTGAGCATTGTATTTTTGAATTTGACCTAATAAAAGACCTTGATTATTTTGCTTTTCAGGATAAACATAGTTAGTATTAGGCTCGGTGTCTAAATTTCCATTTGAAAAACCACCTCTGTTAAATACTTGCATAAGCTCTTTTACATCATTTTCATCAATAATATAAGGCTTATTACTTAAAGCTAAATCAATATATTTTCTATAAATTCTAGTTACAGTTGCAACATATTCAGGAGTTTTCATCCTGCCTTCAATTTTAAGGCACTTAACGCCAAATTTGATTAAATCAGGTATATATTTTAAACCACATAAATCTCTAGGACTTAATAAAAATCCTTTATCGATTACCTTATCTGTATTTTCATCTAAAAGCTCATAGGGAAGTCTGCAAGCTTGGGCACATTTTCCACGATTACCAGACCTTCCACCAACCATGCTAGAAAATAAGCATTGTCCAGAATATGAAATGCAAAGAGCGCCATGTATAAAAGTTTCAATTTCAATATTAGTATGCATGCAAATATTTTCAATATCTCTTATAGTAAGTTCTCTAGCTAAAACAGCTCTCTTAAAACCTAAGCTTTCAAGCTCAAGAGCACCTTGTAAATTGTGTATAGACATTTGTGTACTTGCATGAATATCCATATCAGGAAAAAGTTTTATTAAGCATTTAGCAAGACCTAAATCTTGAACAAGAATTGCATCACAACCAAGAGAATAAACAAATTTTGCAATCTCAATAGCATCATTAAATTCTTCATCTCTAATTAAAGTATTTAAAGTAAAGTTAACTTTTACATTTCTTAGTTTAGCGTAAGTAATAGCTTCTTTTAACTCATCTTTGTTAAAATTAGTAGCACTAGCTCTTGCATTAAACATATTTGAACCTAAATAAACAGAATCTGCACCGTTTTGAACAGCTGCTTTTAAACAATCAAAATCTCCAGCAGGAGCAAGTAATTCTATATAAGAATTTGACATTTTAAGCCTCCAAATTTTTACTATATTCGAAAAAAATATTATTTATAATATTGTAACACAAATCAAATAAAAAACATACTATATGGTATAAAAAAATAGGCGAAAATTTACATATAAATCATTGCCTAAAAGGGGGAGGTAATTATGAGTTGTGGTTGTGGCTGTGGAAACAATGACGGAAATTTTTTAGATTCAATTTTAGGAGATAATAATAATACAGAAATATTGTTATTTTTAATAGTATTCTTACTTTTATTTACAACATTTGGAAGGACTGTTTAATTTTATTAAGGTAAAAACTTAATAAAAAACTATTATGTTCAAAATATAGCATAATAGAAAGGTTAATTCAATAAAATACAAATTAAAAATATATTACAAATAAGTAATAAAGGAAAAATAAAAATCTTATAAAAAGCTTTAAATAAGCTGATTATAAGATTTTTCTAATTTTTATTAAGTTTTTACCTTAATAAAAATTACATAATTATGATTTAACTAAAAGAGATTCAAAAAACTTGCTATGCAAGTAAGATGAACTATTTAAACGGAGGAAAAAATAAATGAAACAAAGGGGAATAACATTAATAGCACTAGTAGTAACAATTGTTATATTATTAATTTTAGCAGGAGTTAGTATTAGTATGTTATCAGGACAAGAAGGATTAATAACTACTGCAAGAAAATCAGCAAAAGAAACAATAATTCAATCAGAAAAAGAAAGCATTGAACTTGAACTACTAAATTTAAGTACAGAAAAGTTTGCAAAGGGAGAAAGCTGTACTTTAGATTATATTAGTGAAAACATAACAATAGATGGAATCGAAGTAGTAGGCAAAAAAGGAGATCCATTAGCAAAGTTGTATATAACTTATAAAGGAAATATGTTTAAAATAAATCAAGCGCTAGAAGTATCATATGTAGGAAATATAAACATAAAAGAAGAACCAGTAATAGAAATAGTAAGAGATAGTACAATAACGGGAGTTGAACAAGTAAAATTAAGTGTAAAAGCAACAGTTGAAGAAGGAGAAATATCAGAAATAGTAATGCCTGATGGCAAAATTAAATATGATGATGAAGCCAATTATACAGTAACGGAAAATGGAGAATATACATTTAAAGCGGTAACAGCTAATGGTCAAGAAGAATCAAAAACAATAAAAATAGAAACAATAAAAGTAAAAGGAGCAATAGAAATAGGAACAAGCTCAGAACAAGGCTCAGGACAAATACAATGTTCACATGTTTATGAAACAAAATATAATGATAGCCAACATTGGAAACAATGTATATTCTGTGCAAACAAAATAGATGAAAAAAATCATAATATTGTAACTGAAGGAGAATATACATGTAGTACTTCAGTACCAGCTCAAAGAGAAAGATGCCAAGATGGTTGCGGTTATAGTAAAACGTTGCCAAAGAAATCTCATACTAAAGATGTAGCAACTAAAGCAAATAGTTATACACATAGATATAATTGCAAAGAGTGTAGTGTAATGGTAAGCGACGAAACCTGCAAAGATAAAGATGGAAATGTTTTAGGTTGTAGGACTGGAAAAACTGGTGTATGTGCAACCTGTGGAAATAATTATACAAATGCTAGGTGTATTGAAATTAGAGATCGGTAAATGTAGTTGTTGCGGAAAGAAATTCTATGATATAAGTTATGGATATGAAATAATTGATGAAATGAAGACAAAATTTACATGGAAAATATACAATAAAATAGATGGTATTGGAGATATTACAGATAGGAATAGTAATGGTGCTGTTATGCAGGTTCCTTCAATAAATGCAAAATTAACAAATACAGAATTTAAGAAAAATAGTGATGGAAGTTTGGAAATTATAAAAATTTTAGAAACAAACAAAAACAGTAGTACTGTAAATTCACGAATTGCATTACAGTTAAAATTTAATTATAACAACCAATATGATATCGGCTGTGTTGAATATAATGGGGCTGGAAATTTAAAAGCAGATAATTTTGCACCGAAAAAATATGAAATTACAGTATCAGGAGCTGATAACACAGAAGAATTTTCAAGAAATGCTAGTATTACAGCTAAATTTGAAGAAACATGGGACAGTGAAGTTCAAATGGCATTATATGATAGTAATGGAAAAGCAATATCTAGTCCAGAGTGGAATATAGCTACTAATGAAGGAAATAATATATTTAGCAAGAAATTTAATGTAGTTGCAGAAAGTACATCATCAAAACAATTAACAGTAAAAGCAAAAGATAGGTGTGGAAATATAGTAGAAGAAAAAGTAACAATAGGAAAAATTGATACAAAAGCACCAAGCTTAGTATCAAGTACAAACTATAATACAAATTGGACAATAGGAAAAGAAGTAAAAATTGAAGTAACAGATGAAGGGGCAGGAAATGTAGAAATATCATTAGGAGATGAAAATAACTATCAAAAAGCTGATAAAATGGAAAATAATAAATATTCAAAAACATATCGATTTACAGGAGAAGCTTATGATGATTTAGCAAGATATATATATGTAAAAGATGGTATAGGAAATAAAGCAAGCTATAAAATAATGATAGGAAAAATGGATAGTACAAGCCCAACAGTAACAAATATAAAAACAAGTGGAAAAACTGTAACAGTGGAAGCAAATGATATTAATAATACGTTGAAACGAGAAGGCTCAGGAATAAGAGGATATGCAATATCAAAAAGTAAAGAAGTACCAAGTGATAATGTATTTCAAAAAGATAATAACTTAACAGTAAAAGAAGCTGGAACATACTATTTATGGGTAAAAGATAATGCAGGAAATCTTTCAGAAATGAAAACAGTTAAAGTTAATTAAAAAAATTTCAAAAGTCATTTTAATGTCATATAAGTTAAGTATAATATAAATGGTAAATCAATAAAAGTATTCTAGGTTTTTATAAAAATCTAGAATATTTTATATGACAAAGAAAAGAGGATGATATTAAAATGGAAATATTAAGAGTTGAAAACTTAGTTAAAACTTATGGAAAAGGAGAAAACAAAGTAAAAGCTGTTGACGATATTTCTTTTTCAGTAGAAAAAGGAGAATTAGTTGCAATAGTTGGAGCAAGTGGTAGTGGCAAATCTACTATACTACATCTTTTAGGAGGAGTAGACAGACCAACATCAGGAAAAGTTTACATAGATGGTAAAGATATATATTCTTTAAGTAATGATAACTTAGCTATATTTAGAAGAAGACAAGTAGGAATTATTTATCAGTTTTATAATTTAATACCAATTTTAAATGTAAAGGAAAATATAACTCTTCCTTGTGATTTAGATGGACAACATATTGAAGAAGAAAGACTAGACAATTTATTAAAAACACTAGGATTAGAAAATAGGGCTAATCACTTACCAAATGAGCTATCTCGGAGGTCAGCAACAAAGAGTTTCTATAGGAAGAGCTATGATAAATAATCCAGCTATAATTTTAGCAGATGAACCAACAGGAAATTTAGATTCAAAAGCAAGTGATGAAATAGTATCTTTATTAAAACTTTCAAATAAAAAATATAATCAAACCGTAATAATAATTACTCACGATTTAGAAATTGCAAAACAAGCTGATAGGGTAATAACAATAGAAGACGGAAAGATTATAGGAGACGAAAGGAATTAATAAAGATGAATATTTTAAATAAATTTACATTAAAGTCATTAAGCAAAAACAAAAAAAGAACTATTGTTACAATCATTGGAGTTGCACTATCTGCAGCACTTATTTGTGCAGTAGCAGGAATGCTTATGAGCTTTAAGAAAACTTTAATAGATACAACAATAGAAAGTAGAGGAAATTTTCATATAAGATTTGAAAATGTTCCAAACGAAGAACTTAAATACATTGAAAATAATCAAAATGTTAAAAATTATTTTTATAGTAGATCATTGGGATATAGTTATTTAGAAAATAGTCAAAACGAAAATAAACCATATTTATATTTATTAGGATTAGATGATTATGCAATCGAAAATTCAGGACTAAAGCTTATAGATGGAAGGATGCCAGAAAATGAAAATGAAATAGTTTTATCAGAACATATTATGAGCAATGGAAGAGTGGAATTTAAGCTTGGAGATACTATTACTTTAAATGTAGGAAAAAGAGTGACTCAAGATGGTTATGAATTAGACCAATCAAATCCTTATAATGTATTAGATATTTCTGAAACATATATAAATAATGAAACCGGAGAAGAGCCAGATGACGAAGGAATTGATGAAAAAATAATAGATACAAAACAAAAAGAATATAAAATAGTAGGATTTATTCAAAGACCAAATTATGATACAATAGAGCCTTTTTCAGCGCCTGGATATACGATTATAACTCGTCTTACAAAAGAACAAATTTTGCAAGGTAAAAATGCAAATATTTCAGTTTGCTTAAAGAATCCAGGGAATAGAACAGAGGTAGAAAATTTTGAAAAAAGCATTATAAATACAATAAAAGAAGATACAGGAAAAGAAATAGAAATTGACAGAAATACAGACCTACTACGATATGAGGGAAATTTAAGTGATACTTCACTTGCAACTTTATATGCAATAGTAGGAATAGTTATAGCAATAATTGTAGTAAGTAGTGTATTTGTAATAAGAAATAGTTTTAGCATATCAGTTTCAGAAAAAACAAAGCAATATGGTATGATGTCAAGTATTGGAGCAACTTCAAAACAAATAAGAAAAAGTGTGTTATTTGAAGCTTTATTTATAGGTATTATAGGAATTCCACTTGGAATAATTTTGGGAATAATAGCAACTGCTGTTTTAGTATGGCTACTAAATTTTCTTATGAAAGGTCTTCTTACAGATGAAGGTAGTTTAATGGTATATGCTCTTCCAGCCGAAGCAATATTAATTACTGTTATAATGTCAGGAATAACGATATTCTTATCTGCAATAATTCCAGCAATAAGAGCATCAAGAATAACACCAATAGAAGCAATAAGAGAAAGCAAAGATATAAAAATAAAAGCTAAAAAAGTAAAAACAAAAAAAATTACTAAAAAAATATTTGGAATAGGTGGAGTAATAGCTGCTAAAAACTTAAAGAGAAGTAGGAAAAAATATAGAACAACAGTTATTTCTTTAGTGGTAAGTATTACTATATTTATAGCACTATCATCATTTTTGCAAGATGGGATGAAAATGACAGGATATTATTACAACGACTATGGATACAACATAGGAATATTGATAAATTCATCCAAAGAAACTAAAGAGGCAAATAAAGAAAAATTAGAAATATATAATGAAATCATAAAAGACTTTAATTTAACAGATTATAGTTATAGCTATGAAAGAGATGGAAAAATAGACATAAATAAATATGGTTCTAAAGAAAATAAAGAATATATACAAAAGCAAAATAGAGTAGATTTAGAAGATACTGATGGAATTATATTAGAAGATAATAATGATTCTATACAAATAGTAAAATTAGAAAAAAATTATTTTAGTAGATATTTAAAAGAGCTTGGAGTAAAAGAAACAAAAGACACAGCAATATTAACAGATGAATTTATGTATGGAGTGCAAGATAATCCAAATAGAGTAATAAGGCTTTATAATATCAAAGATGGAGACAATATAAATATAACTACAGATGAAGGAGAAAAAAATCTTACTATAACAAAAGTTACAAATAAAGTACCAATGGGATATTATCGTTCTTCATCAGCAGGCTGTATATATGTATCAGAAGAATCAGACTTAATAAGTAATGATATATGTTATTTAGACAGATTATTGATAAATGCAGAAGAACCAAATAAGCTAGAATCAAGCCTTATAGATAGAAAAAAAGAAGATGCAAGATATTCAGAGATGTCTATAAATAATATTGAACAAAATCTTGAAGCGGAAAAAAGAGTAATACTTATAATATCTATATTTTTATATGGATTTATAACAGTAATTACTTTGATTGGAGTAACAAACATATTTAATACAATAACAACAAATATGATTTTAAGAAGTAAAGAATTTGCTATGCTAAAATCAATTGGGATGACTAAAAAAGAATTTAATAAAATGATAATTTTAGAAAGCATAATGTATGGAACAAAATCTCTTGCAATAGGAATTCCACTAGGACTTGGTTTATCTTATGCAATATATCGCTCGTATGCAAATAGCATAGAATTTGGATTTATTATACCAGTAATGCCAATAATTATATCTATTATATTTGTATTTGTAATAGTAGGCTTAACAATGAGATATTCACTTGGAAAAATAAATAAACAAAATATTGTAGAAACAATAAGAAATGATAATATTTAACCAAAAAAGCTAGTAAATACTAGCTTTTTGTGATAAAATAAGTAAAAAATAAAGGAAAATTATGAAAAATAGATTATTATTAGTTGAAGATAATGAAATTATAATAAAAGGATTAAAATATACTTTAGAACAAGAAAATTTTGAAATAGATATAGTTAAATCAGAAGAAGATGCAGAAGATTTACTTGATAAAAAAGAATTTGATTTAGTTATTTTAGATATAATGCTTCCAGATGGTAATGGTTTTGATTTATGCAAATACATTAAAAAGGAAAAAGAATATCCAGTGATTTTTTTAACAGCAAAAGATGAGGAAAGAGATGTAGTGCTTGGGTTTGACTTAGGAGCAGATGACTATATTATAAAACCATTTAGAAATAGAGAGCTAGTATCTAGAATTCAAAATGTGCTAAGAAGATATGGCAAAGATAAGAAGGAATTAATTTGCAAAAATATAAAGGTTAATTTAGATACAAAAACAGTTTTTGTAAATGATAAAGAAGTTATATTTACAGCTCTAGAATATAAAATTTTAGTTCTTTTATTGCAAAATAAAGGAAAAACTATTACTAGAGAAAAAATTTTAGATAAAATATGGGATATAGCAGGTAACATAGTAAATGATAATACTTTAACAGTTTATATAAAAAGAGTAAGAGCAAAATTAGGCTCAGAAGATATAATAAAAACAGTTAAAGGAATTGGCTATAGAGTTGAATAAGACAAAATAAAGTGGAGCAATAGTGATATGAAAATTACTAAAAAGAATATAAAAAAAATAATTTTTCCAAGTATAATAGTTATTTTTATATTTATAGCTATATTTTTAAGTGTTTCAAAAAAACAATATAACGAACTTAATGAAATTTATAATAGCAATATAGAACAAATAATAGGAAAAATAAAAGAAATTTATCCAGATTTAGATGAAAAAGATATAATAGAAATTCTGCAAAATAAAGATTATAAAAAAGAAGGCCAAAAGCTTTTTGAAAAATATGGATATACTGAAGATATGCAATATATTGAAAGTTTAAATCAAAAAATTCAAGTAAATATAATAATAAATGTAGTAATTATTATAGTGTTTGGAATATGCATAATATATGTATGTTTAAAGTATGTATCTAATCAAAATGAGCAAATTGAAGAAATAAATTTATATTTGAAGAAGGTAAATGATGGAAATTATAAATTAAAAATAGAAGAAAACTCTGAAGATGAACTATCAAAATTAAGAAATGAACTATATAAAACAACTATTCTTTTAAGAGAAGCGGCAGAAAACAGTAAAAAAGAAAGTGAAAACTTGAGTAAGGCTTTAGAAGATATTTCACATCAGCTAAAAACTCCAATTACTTCAATTAGAATAATGATAGATAATATATTTGAAAATCCAGATATGAACGAAGAAATAAGAGAAGATTTTTTGAAAACAATCAGCAAGCAAGTAGATTGGATTTCCTCTCTTGTAATATCACTACTTAAGCTTGCAAAACTGGACTCTGGTACAATTATAATGAATGATGATACTATAAGTGCAGAAGAATTAATTAATGATGCAATAGAAAATCTTTCAATAATTTTAGATATTAAAAATATAAAAATAGAAAAAGATATTCCTAATAATTCTGATTTTATAGCAGATTATAAATGGCAATTAGAAGCAATCACTAATATAATAAAAAATTCTATAGAGCATAGCAACGAAAACTCTAAAATAGATATAAAAGTGGAAAATTCTTCTGTAATGTTAAAAATAATAATAAAGGACTATGGAGAAGGTATTTCAAAAAAAGATATAAATCATATATTTCAAAGATTTTATAAGACTAAAAATGCATCTTCTGATAGTATTGGAATAGGATTAGCTTTAGCAAAAACAATTATTGAAAAAGATAATGGGTATATATCAGTTACATCAAAAGAAGGAAAAGGAACAACATTTACAATTAAATATATGAAATAAAAGAAAAAATCGTATGTCAAATAGTGTCGAAATTTGTTATACGATTTTTATTGACTTTTGGTAATATATACCATATAATAACACTACCCTTTTATTTTATATATTTTTAAGTCAAGGGCCATTTTGTTAATTAAATTTTATTCTATATTAAATCCCCAAAAATTGTTTTATAAGAATATTGAGTTTTGATAATATGGTCCTTTAATATTAAATTTGATTAGGAGGAACTTTATTATAGCAGAAAATTCATATTTAGAGTGTTTGAAAAAGCTGAAAAATTTTAGAAAATCATTAGTTGAAGATATTGATATAAAACGAGGAAAAATGTATTTTACTTGGATAAAGAATAAAACTGAAAAAATTATAAATGAAAAAAACAATAATTATATTTACAAAAATATTAAAAACTATATGTTACCTAAATTTGTAATTACTCAATATACTTTTAATAAATCTGATAAGATTATAAAAACAATTATTAAGAAAAATTATACTCTTAATGATAATAAATATATTTTTAGTAATTTAAAAATATCAAATAATGAAATTAAACTTCTAATGAAATATATTTTATTTAAAAGAGGAAATGTTGTATGGATAGATTTTGGATTTAATATTGGAAATGAATTTGGAGGTATGCATCCAGCTGTTATACTAAAAAATTTTAATAATGATTTATTTGTAATTCCAATTTCTTCTAAAAAACCATCTGAATATATAAAATTAGAACAAGATTTAAAAAATAAAATAATATCTAAAGAAGAATATGAAAAAAGAAAGAATAACATTACTGAAATTATTGAATTTTCAAAAATAAATGGATTTAAAAATATGATAAGATGGGCTAGAATTACTAGAATGAAAAAGATAAGTATTTTAAGAGTAAATTACTATGGTACAATTGGTACATTAGATGGTTTATATATGGATAAAATAGCAGAAAAAATATCAATGGAATTAGGAAGTAAATAAATTAATATACAATATAGGATTTGAAAAATATTTATAATTGCATTTACTTTTTCACTCCTCCTTAATATAATAATTCAATTTTTAATGTATAAATTATTGACTTTGCAAATAGAATATAGTATCATAGTTATAATTAAGATTGCTATGAAAGGGATTAAAATCCCAGTTAAATTGCTATGAAAGATGACCAGTATAAAGTACTGGTCATCAGTTGTTTTATACTATAAAATGAAAATAAAAAATGCTTTAGTAATAAATTATCTGCAAAATAGCAATAGTAATAGTAATAGTGTAAAATAATTTCGGGAAAATTAAGAATAAAAAATGAGACACTCCCAAAGTTGTGTTAAAATAATTTT
>CANQCW010000036.1 GCA_947591055.1 uncultured Clostridia bacterium
CATCCAGTATTATTAAACCGTGCTCCAACACTTCATAGACTTGGAATTCAAGCATTTGAGCCAGTTTTAGTTGAAGGTAGAGCAATAAAATTACACCCATTAGTTTGTACAGCATTTAATGCAGACTTTGATGGTGATCAAATGGCTATTCACTTACCATTATCACCAGAAGCACAAGCAGAAGCAAGATATTTAATGTTATCAACAAATAACCTTCTAAAACCTACAGATGGTGCACCAATAACTGAACCATCACAAGATATGATTTTAGGAGCATATTACTTAACTATGGATGTTGAAGCAGATCCAAATGACAGTGAAGAATTAGTGGATCAAAAAGGAACAAGGGGAGCTGGAAATTATTTCTCATCTCCAGAAGAAGCAGAAATGGCTTATGCTAACCATGAATTAGGAGTACATGCTAAAGTTCATGTTAGGATGGCTGATTATGACGAAGAAGGAAATGAAATATCTCATGGATTTATATTAACAACTGTTGGTAGAATTATCTACAATAAAGGAATTCCTCAAGATTTAGGATTTGTTGATAGAACAGGAAACAAAAATAAATTTGAGCCAGAAATTAACTTTACAGTTGCTAAAAAGCAATTAAAACAAATAATTGACAAATGTATATATGTACATGGATTAGATAGAACAGCAGAATTGCTAGATTACATTAAATCAACAGGATATAAATATTGTACAACAGCTGGTATGACAGTATCTATTGATGACGTTAAAGTTCCAGATGAAAAGAAAGACTTGTTATTAGAAGGCGAAAAAGAAGTTGAAAATGTTACAAAGCAATATGCTCGTGGTTTGATAACAGAAAATGAACGTTATAGCAATGTAATCAAAATCTGGGAAAAGACAACAGATAAAGTTGCAGAAGCAATGCAAAATAACTTTAATGATTTAAATCCATTATATATGATGTCTAAATCAGGTGCCCGTGGTAACATTAGTCAGTTAAGACAAGTTGCAGGTATGAGAGGTCTTATGGCAAGTACAACTGGTAAAACAGTTGAAATACCAATTAAATCATCATTTCGTGAAGGTCTAGATTCACTAGAATACTTCATTTCAGCACACGGTGCTCGTAAAGGATTATCAGATACAGCTTTAAGAACAGCAGACTCTGGATATTTAACAAGAAGATTAGTTGATGTATCACAAGATATAATTGTTAGAGAAGATGATTGTGGAACACATGAAGGACTAGAAGTATATGCAATTAAAGATGGAAATCAAGTAATTGAAAAATTACAAGAAAGATTAATAGGAAGATATCCAATAGAAGATATAATAGATCCTGAAAATGGAGAAGTACTTTGCGATACAAATACAATGATTAGTGAAAAAGTAGCAAATAGAATAGTAGATTTAGGAATCGAAAAAATGAAAGTACGTTCACCATTAAACTGTAAATCAAAACATGGTGTATGTGCAAAATGTTATGGTATGAGTATGGCAACAAGAGAAAGAGTAAATATTGGTGAATCAATAGGAACAATCGCAGCACAATCAATTGGTGAGCCAGGTACACAGCTTACAATGAGAACTATTCACTCTGGTGGTGTTGCTGGTGTTGCCGATATTACACAAGGTCTTCCTAGAGTTGAGGAGCTATTTGAGGCTCGTAAACCAAAGGGATTAGCTATTATTACTGAAATTGCAGGTAAAGTTAAAATATCAGAAGAAAAGAAGAAAAAACAAGTTACAGTTACATCAAAAAATAATAGTAAAACATATTCAATTCCATTTGGATCAAAATTATGTGTAACTGACGGACAAGAAATAGAAATAGGAGATCCTATTACAGAAGGATCAATTAACCCTAATGAAATACTATTAATCAAAGGACCAGAAGGTGTTCATGAATATCTTGTTCAAGAAATACAAAAAGTATATAGAAATCAAGGTGTTGATATTAATGATAAACATATCGAAGTAATTGCAAGACAAATGCTTAAGAGAGTAAGAGTAGAAGATCCAGGAGATAGCACTTTACTTCCAGGTTCACTAATTGATATTAATGAATTAGATGAATTAAATGAAAAATTAAGAGAAGAAGGAAAGAGAGAAGCTCAAGGAAAGAGAATTTTACTTGGAATAACTAAAGCATCACTTGCAACAGAAAGTTTCTTATCAGCAGCATCATTCCAAGAGACAACAAAAGTATTAACAGAAGCAGCAATTAAAGGAAAAGTAGATAACTTAATAGGATTAAAAGAAAATGTAATCATTGGTAAATTAATCCCATCAGGAACTGGTATGCAAAGATATCAAGATACACATATAAGCACAGAAGAAGTAGAATCAGGAGCAGAAGCTCCAAAGGTTTCAGAAGAAACAGATTCAGTAAATGTATAAAAATAAAAAAAAGCGGTCATTATGACCGCTTTTTCCAACGGGCCTTTCCACCGCGATGTGGAGCTTCTGCTTTGTTAGTATCTAAGATTTTTCTAGATTCTTGATTTGGCATATAAACTGTCAAATAATTATGAACAGTAGTTTTTGGAATACCAAATACAGCAGCAGTTTCACGTACTGTGGATTCATTGTCAATAAAGTAAGTTACAACGTTCCGTATTAAATTGTAGTTTAAATTTGCCATAAAGATGACCCCCTAATAAAAATTTTATAATTATATTATAGCATATTTTTAATAAAAAGTAAACATAAAACCAAAAATGCTTGGAAATTGACAAAGAACTAAAAAAATAGTAAAATATAAGCTGTATAATTATAAGAAAATTAAGGAGATTAATAAAAATATATGCCGAGTGCAAATAAAAATAAAATAGAAAAATTTATATCTAAAACATCAATTTATTTACTTTTAATAGCAATATTAATTATTATAATATGTGTTTTAGAAGTAAAATTAATTCCTTTAGGAATTGGATTATATACAGTAATAATTTTATATACAGTTTTATCTAATAAAAGAAGAAAAGTGGCTTTTTCTGAGCAATTAAAAGATTTAACTTTAGATGTAAATAATACTGCTAAAACAACTTTGATAAATTCACCATTTCCATTAGTTATGGTAGAAACTACTGGAAATATAATATGGAAGAGTGAAAAGTATGTCAGCGAATTTAGCGAGACAAATATTGAAGACAGATTAGATGAAATTTTAAAAGAAATAAAATTAACCATAGAAAATTCAGAAAATAAAGAAAAAGGAAATATTAACATAGAAACTAAGATTAATGGTAATGATTATAATATTTTAGGTTCTTATGTTAAATCAAAACAAGATCATAAAAAAGAACAAGAATATACAACAATATTATATTTTATAGATGATACATATACAAAAAAATTAGAAGAGAAGGTTGAAGAGGAAGATATCTGCATTGGAATAATTATGATAGACAACTATGAAGAAATGAATCAAAGAATTTCAGCAGAGGTTAAACCTTTAATTACTACTCAAGTTGAGAAATTTATATATGATTGGGCAGCAGGATATGATGCTTTAGTTATAAAATCTGATAGAGATACATTTTATTGTATTATGGAGCAAAAGAATCTAATAAAAGCTAAAGAAGATAAAATGACAATTTTAGATGATATAAAGAATATTGATTTAACAGATATTGATGTATCAGAAATCATGCAACCTACTTTAAGTATAGCTTTTTCAGATGATGGTGAAACTTTTATTGAAAAGGTTACTTCTACAAGAGCAGTTCTTGACATTGTTCTTGGTAGAGGTGGAGACCAAACCATAATTAAAATGGATGGAAAATATGAATTCTTTGGTGGAAGAACTCAAGAACTTGAAAAAAGAACTAAAGTAAAAGCTAGAACAATATCTCACGCATTAAAAGAACTTATTCAAGAGTCTGATAATGTAATTATAATGGGACACTCACATGGAGATATGGATTCAATTGGCTCTGCAATGGGCTTATATAGATTATCTAAAACATTAGGCAAAGAAGCAAAGATTATTAATGAAGAAGAAGGCATAGGACTTGATAAATTTATTGAAACAGCAAAAAAAGAGGAAGAATATACTGATTGTTTCGTTACAATCGAAGAAGCAAAAAATATAGTTGTACCTAATACTCTTTTAATTGTTGTTGATACAAATAAGAAAAATTATGTTGAAGCACCAGAATTATTAGATGAAATACCAAGAATAGTTGTTATAGATCATCATAGAAGAAGTACAGATTATATTGAAAATGCAGTACTTACATTTCATGAAGTATATGCATCTTCAGCATCAGAATTAGTTACAGAAATATTAGAATATTCACAATTAGATATTGAACTTACTAATATAGAAATGGAAAGTTTATATGCAGGAATTATGCTTGATACAAAGAACTTTACTTTTAAGACTGGTGTAAGAACATTTGAAGCTGCTGCCTTTTTAAGAAAATGTGGTGTTGATATCATAAAAGTAAAAAAATGGTTCCAAAGTGATTTAGAAACATATCAAACTATATCAAACATAGTATCAAAGTCAGAAATAATTAATGATAACATTGCAATTTCAATATATGAACAAGATGATGAAAATGCAAATATAATTGCAGCCAAATCTGCAGATGAATTACTAACTATAGGAGGAATAACAGCATCTTTTGTATTAGGCAAAACAGGAGATACAGTTTATATAAGTGGTAGATCAATAGGAGATATAAATGTTCAAATAATTCTAGAAAAGCTAGGTGGAGGAGGACACATAACTCTAGCAGGTGCTCAACTTGAAAATATTAGTTTAGAAGATGCTAAACAAGAATTAATAAACAGAATTAACGAATATTTCTTTGAAATTGAAAATTAATTATTAATTAATAAAAAAACAATTATATAATAAAGGAGTCTAAATTTTAATGAAAGTTATTTTATTGGATAATGTTAAGGGTGTAGGAAAAAAAGATGAAATAATTAATGCAAACGACGGGTACGCAAGAAATTTTCTTTTTCCAAAAGGACTTGCTGTTGAGGCAAACAATTCAAACTTAGCAAAACTTAAAGCAAAACAGGATTCAAAAGCATTTAAAAAAGAAGAAGATAAAAAAGATGCTGTAAAGGTAAAAGAACAAATAGAAAAATTGACTCTTAAAATAGAAGTTAAAGCAGGGGAAAACGGCAAAATTTTTGGAGGAGTTACTTCAAAAGAAATTGCTGAACAGCTAAAAAAACAACACAATATAGAACTTGATAAGAAAAAAATAGATTTAAAAGATACAATAAAAACAGTTGGAATATTTACGGTAGATTTAAGATTATTTGAAGGAATAGTAGGTAAATTAAAAATTGAGATTATAGGAAAATAAAATTTTCAGGAGGATATGCATATGGCAGTAGAAATTGAAAAAATTCCACCACATGATGATGAAGCTGAGCAAGCTGTCCTTGGAAGCATGCTTACAGATAAAGAAGCAGTTGTTTCAGCTATTGAAGTATTGAAATCAGATGATTTTTATAGAAATGATAACAGTATAATATATGATGCAGTAATGAGCATATATGCAAAAGGTGAGCCAATAGATATTATTACATTAAAAGATGAATTAACTTCTATGGGAAAACTAGAGGCAGTAGGTGGATTAGAGTACTTAGCAAGTCTTCCTGAAAAAGTACCTACAACTGCAAATGCATCAAAATATGTAAAAATAGTAGAAGAAAAATCTTTACTTAGAAGTTTAATAAAAACAGCTAATGAATTAATACAGCTAGGTTACAGTCAAAATGAAGAAATAGAAACATTAATGGATAGTGCAGAAAAGAAAATTTTTGACATAATGCAAAGAAAATCTCAAAAAGGATACGAGTCTATAAAAGATATTTTAGTTGATTCTTTTACAGAACTTCAAGAGTTGTATAATAATAAGCAACATATAACTGGAGTTGCAACTGGTTTTATTGATTTAGATAATAAAACAGCTGGATTTCACAAATCAGATTTGATACTAATTGCTGCAAGACCTGCTATGGGAAAAACAGCTTTTGCATTAAATATTGCAACTAATTCTGCAATAAGCTCAAACACACCAGTTGTTGTTTTCAGCTTAGAAATGTCAAAAGAACAATGTGCAAATAGAATATTATGCGCACAAGCAATGGTTGATAGTAGCAAAGTACAAAAAGGAGACATAAGTGATGATGAGTGGACAAAACTTGCTATGGCATCTGGTGAACTTTCAGAATCATCAGGAATTTTTATAGATGATACTCCAGGAATAACTGTTGCAGAAATTAGAGCAAAATGCAGAAAATTAAAAATAGAAAAAAATATTGGACTAGTAGTAATTGACTATTTACAATTAATTAGTGGAAGCGGAAAAACATCAAGCCGTGAGCAAGAAATAGCAGAAATCAGTAGATCTTTAAAAATACTTGCAAAAGAGATTGACGTACCAGTAATTGCACTTTCTCAATTATCTCGTGCTCCAGAGGCAAGAACTGACCATAGACCTATGCTTCAAGACCTTCGTGAATCAGGTTCTATTGAGCAAGATGCAGATATGGTAATGTTTATTTATAGAGATGACTATTACAATCCACAGTCAGAACAAACAAATATTGCAGAAATAATAATAGCAAAAAATAGAAGTGGACCAGTTGGAACAGTAGAATTATTATGGATGCCAAGTTATACAAAATTTGCAAATAAGTTTAATGGTTAAAGGAAAAATATGGCGCAAAGATTAGATATTTTAGAAGAAAAATTTTTAAAAACGATAAAAGAAACGAATATGATAAAAGAAGATGATGTAATAGTAGTCGGGGTTTCAGGAGGCCCAGACTCTATTGCTCTTTTATACTGTTTAAATAAATTTAAAAATATGTTTAAATATAAAATTATTTGTGCGCATATAAATCATTTAATTAGAGAAGATTCCACAGATGATGAATTATTTGTGGAAAACGTATGCAAAAAAATGCAAATTTCGTTTTATAAAAAAAGAGAAAATATTATTGAGTTATCAAAGAAATTAAAAAAAGGTACTGAAGAGACAGGAAGAATGGTAAGATATAATTTTTTTGATGAGATTCTTGAAAAAGAAAATGCAAATAAAATAGCGATAGCTCATAACAAAAATGATAATAGTGAAACAATGCTACTAAACTTAATAAGAGGTACAGGCCTAAATGGATTAGAAGGAATACAAGAGATAGAGTATGGAAAATATATAAGACCTTTTATTAATATTTCTAGAGAGGAAATAGAAGATTACTGTGAAAAAAATCACCTAGAACCTAGAATTGATAGCACAAATAAAGAAAATATATATAATAGGAACATCATAAGAAATGAAATACTTCCTATAATGAAAAAAATAAATCCTAATGTTATTGATTCACTTAGCAGAACTTCAAAAATAATAAAAGAGGAAAATGAATTTATAAAAGATACGGTAAAAAATACATTTGACTCTATAAAGCATATCTCCGTAGGAGAAATAAGCTTTGAAATTAAGGAATTTAATAAACTTTCAAAAACAATAAAAGAAAATTTAATATTATATACTATAGAAAATCTAGTAGGAAACACTAGAAACATTGAAAAAGCTAATATTGAAGACATTATTAAATTAGCAGAAAAAAATATTGGCAACAAATATATGGAATTAAATAAAAATTTAAAGATTTCTATAAAAAATAATAAAATTTTTTTTACCATTATAAAGTAAACTTCCGTAAGTAGAAAGCCACTTATATCAATACTTACAAGAAAAAAGTTTTGAAAAAACTATTGCATAATTAATATCATTATGATAATCTTAAAAATGAATAAAATTTTTATTTTTTAGTATATATAGTAAAATATAGGAGGAATAAAATTGAGAAACGGAATTAAAACATTAGCTATATGGCTAGTTATAGGAATTATAATTATATTTGTATTACCAGCAATTTTAAATGGTGCAAACAATACCCTAACATATTCAGAATTATTAAGTAAAATTGAATCTGGAGAAGTTACAGATGTTGAAATAGATTATGAAGGAAAAGAAGCACAAGTAAAATTAAAAAATGATTCAAACATAAAGAATGTAAATATTCCAAATGTTGAAAATTTATTAGAAAACTTAAATGCTTCTATGCAAGGAAATGCAGTAAACGTAACATCAGCTGATGAACCTTTTTGGGGAGTAGTATCAGAATTATTACTACCTATATCATCTATAATAATGATATTTTTAATATTAATGTTATTTATGGGCGGAGCAAGTGGACAACAAAAAGGAACAATGACATTTGGAAAAAGCAGAGCAAAAATGCTAAATTCTAACGATAAAAATAAAGTTACATTTAATGATGTAGCAGGTATAGATGAAGAAAAAGAAGAATTACAAGAAATTGTAGAGTTTTTAAAAAATCCAAGAAAATTTACAGAAATGGGTGCAAGAATACCTAAAGGAGTTCTTTTAGTAGGTTCTCCAGGAACAGGAAAAACTCTTCTTGCAAAAGCAGTAGCTGGAGAAGCAGGAGTTCCATTTTTTATAATAAGTGGTTCAGATTTCGTAGAAATGTTCGTTGGTGTTGGTGCATCAAGAGTAAGAGATTTATTTGAAGAAGCAAAAAGAAATGCTCCTTGTATAGTATTTATAGACGAAATTGATGCAGTAGGACGCCAAAGAGGAGCAGGTCTTGGCGGAGGACATGATGAAAGAGAACAAACTTTAAACCAAATGCTTGTTGAAATGGATGGATTCTCAGCAAATGAAGGTGTTATTGTTTTAGCTGCAACTAACAGACCAGATGTACTTGATAAAGCTTTATTAAGACCTGGAAGATTTGACAGACAAATAGTAGTTCCAGCTCCAGATGTTAAAGCAAGAGAACAAATATTAGAAGTTCATAGCAAGAAAAAAAGATTTGAAGCAGATGTTGATTTAAAAATAATAGCAAAAAATACATCAGGATTTACTGGTGCAGACCTAGAAAATTTACTTAATGAAGCAGCACTTTTAGCTGCAAGAAGAGATAAACATGAAATAGGACAAAAAGAAATAGAAGATGCAATGGTAAAAGTTACAATGGGTCCAGAGAAAAAGACAAGAGTAAGAAGTGAGAAGGAAAAGAGATTAGTTGCATATCACGAAGCAGGTCATGCAGTAGTTAGTAAATTCTTACCAACACAAGATCCAGTACATGAAATTTCAATAATACCTAGAGGTATGGCTGGCGGATATACAATGTATAGACCAGTAGAAGATAAATCATTTATATCAAAAACAGAAATGAACGAAAATATTGTTTCACTTCTTGGAGGAAGAGTTTCAGAATCATTGGTTTTAGGAGATATTTCAACAGGAGCAAGCAATGATATAGAAAGAGCAACTAAGATTGCAAAATCAATGGTTACAAAGTATGGTATGAGTGATAGAATTGGTACAATTACATTAGGCTCAGACCAAGAAGAAGTATTCTTAGGAAGAGATTTTGCTCAAGAAAAATCATATTCAGAAGAAACAGCAGGAATTATTGATGAAGAAATAAAAATAATTATAGATAAAGCATACAAAAAAGCTGAAGAAATTCTAAAAGCTAATAGAGAAAAACTAGATAAAGTAGCAGAAATTCTTATAGAAGAAGAAAAAATAACAGGCGAACAATTTGATACTATATTTGAAGAGTAATTTAGAAAAAATCGGTATGAAAAAATACCGATTTTTTTTATGTAAATGTAACCAAAAAATATATATCAAAAATATTGATTTTTATATTTAATTAATATAAAATTATGCATAATAAATTCTATAGAAAGAAAAAATAATGCCAAAAGGAAATATAAGTAAAAAAAGTTATAAAAAAAATAGAAATGTTATAAAAGTATCAGGAAAAAGGATGATACTTATATTAGTTTTGCTAATTTTTTTATTTGTTATTTTAATTGGTAGAATAGGATATATACAATTTGTTCAAGGTGCTTGGCTAAAACAAAGAGAATATAGCCAATCAACATCTAACACAGTAATAAGCGCTAGAAGAGGAACAATTTATGATTCAAATGGCAAGGCTTTAGCTATTAGTGCAGCAGTTGATACAGTTTCAATAAATCCACAATATATAAATGTAAAAGAAGATGGAGTAATCAATAAAGAAAAGACTAATGAATTAAAAGAAAAAATGGCTAACGCTTTTTCAGAAATATTTGAACTTAATTATGAAGATGTTTTAGCTAAACTTAACAGTGAAAAAAATGTTGAAACAATTGTATCAAAAGTAGAAACAGACAAAGTAGAAATACTAAAAAAATGGCTAGAAGAAAACAATGCTAGTGCTGGAGTGAATATAGATGAAGACACAAAAAGATATTATCCTTATGAAAATTTAGCATCAAATCTTATAGGATTTTGTGGTACAAGCAATCAAGGATTAGATGGAATAGAACTTAGCTATGATGATGTCTTAAAAGGAACTAACGGAAAATTATCAACTAGAATATCTGTTACACAAGAAGCAATTCCAGATGCTAATCAAGAATATATAGAGCCTGAAAATGGTAGTAATATATATTTAACTATAGATTCTAATATTCAATCAGTAGTTGAAAAATATTTAAAACAAGCTGTTGAAGAAAATAATTGTTCAAGAGGTGGAAATGCCATTATAATGAATCCAGAAACTGGAGAAATACTAGCAATGGCAACATATCCAGATTATAATTTAAATGATCCTTATACACCTAATGTGGCAATATCAACAGGCTGGGATGAGCTATCAGATCAAGAAAAAACAGATAAATTATATTCTATGTGGAGAAATAGAGCAGTTTTAGACAATTATGAACCAGGTTCTACTTTTAAGGTAATTACAGCATCAATTGCTCTTGAGGAAAATATAACTGAAACAGACATTGCAGGAGATTTTTATTGTAGTGGTAGTCAAAAAGTTGCAAATTTAACAATAAATTGTGCAAATAGAACAGTACATGGAAGTCAAACTTTAAGGCAAGCAATAGGAAATTCATGCAACCCAGCATTAATTCAATTAGGACAAAGAGTTGGCGCATCTAATTTCTATAAATATTTAAAAGCATTTGGATTTTTTGATAAAACAGGAATAGATCTTCCAAGTGAAGGAAAAAGTACATTTTGGGATGAATCTAATGTAGGACCAGTTGAACTTGCAACAATGTCATTTGGTCAAAGATTTACAATTACACCAATGCAACTTGTTAAAGCAGTATCTGCAATAGCAAATGGTGGAAAACTTATTACTCCACATGTTGTAAAAGAAATTGAAAATCCTGATACAGGATATAAGAAAACAATAGAAACAGTTGAAGAAAGACAAGTAATATCTAGTGAAACAGCAGAAAAGATGAGAAGCATAATGCAATCAGTAGTAGAAGACGGAGGAGGAAATCATGGCAAAGTTGTAGGATATACAATAGGAGGTAAAACTGGAACATCAGAGCCAGATCCAAATCATCCAGAAAACGGTTATGTCGCATCATTTTTAGCAATTGCACCAGCAGAAAATACAAAATTAGTTACATTACTTACATTATATGGACCACATGGTACAAGCATTTATGGAGGAACTATTGCAGCACCAGTAGTATCACAAATGCTTTCAGAAATTCTACCATACTTAAATATACCATCAAACGGAGAAGAAAGTGAAGATGAAACAAAATTAGTAACAGTTCCTAATGTTCAAAATAAAACATTAGCTGAAGCAGAAAAAATAATACAAAACTTAGGATTAAAATATAGCTATGTTGGAAATTCAGATGAAGTAGTATCTGAACAAATGCCAAAAGAAGGAGCAAGATTACCTAGTGGAGGAGTAATTAAACTATATACACAAGGAAATGATGAAAGAGTATCACAAACTGTTCCTGACTTAAAAGGTGTAAGTTTAGCACAAGCTAAAATAATGTTAAATGCAAAAAATCTTAATATTTCAAGCAAAGGAAGTGGAATTGTTATTTCACAAGATCCAGCTTCTGGAACAAAAGTTGATGAAGGAACAATTATAAATGTAACACTACAAGAAGAAATAACACAGGGACAACATTAAAAGGTAGGAACTTATATAAGGTAGGAATTATGAATTTATATGAAGAAACAAAATACATTATAGATAAGTATAATGTATATCCAAATAAAAAACTAGGACAAAATTTTTTAATAAATGAAGAATCAATTGATAAAATAGTTGAAGAAGTAAAAAAAGATGATATAATAATTGAGATAGGACCAGGATTAGGAACACTTACTAAAGTATTGCTAGAAAAAGCAAAAAAAGTTTATGCAGTAGAGTTAGATTCTAAAATGTGTGAAATTCTAAAATCTAGATTTATTGCATATAATAATTTGGAAATTATAAATAAAGATATATTGAGTATAGATATAAACAAATCTTTTCCAAATGCTAAGGTAGTAGCAAATTTGCCATATTATATTACAACATCAATAATTACAGAATTACTTAAAACAAATATAAAAGATATTACTATATTAATACAAAAAGAAGTAGC
>CANQCW010000037.1 GCA_947591055.1 uncultured Clostridia bacterium
ATAAAGCTTTTAATTGTGGCAGGAGTAGAAGGATTCGAACCCTCACGCACGGTTTTGGAGACCGGAATGCTACCATTAACATCATACTCCTATTTTACCTACACCTATTATATTAACATATTAATAAAATTTGTGCAAGGTTTATTAATAATTTTAATTTAATTTTTTATAAAATATCTCAAATAATATTATTTTTTTCACATTTATATCATTTTAACCTATTGACTTTTATTGGTAAATTATGTTATTATATTTTTGTTTATTTTTAGGTTACTTTACAGAAAGGCTTTAATGTTTAATAAATTAAATAAATTAGTTTACTTCTATTTTATTTTTATTCTTATAATTTCAGTTATTTTTGTTCCTATTATTTATCGGTAGTGAAAATTTTTATACAGCTCAAGATTATGATAGTTTTTCTATTATTATGTCTTCAGATTTTTTCGTTTGGCCTATTCCCGGTTATACTGTGATTTCTTCATATTTTGGCAGCAGAAATAGTCCTACTGCTGGTGCTTCAAATTACCATTTAGGAATTGATATTCCTGCTCCTGAAGGAACTTATCTTTATGCCATCGATGATGGTATTGTTACTTTTGCTTCTTGGGGTGCTGGTGGTGGTTATACTATTGTTTTACAACTTACTAATTATGAAAATATTTCTGTTTCTTATTGTCATACTTCTCCTACTATGTTTGTTGAATATGGTGAATATGTTTCGAAAAAAGAAATTATTGGCATGGTTGGTCCTAAAAATGTTTATGGCATTAATAATAATCCATATAAAGATGAAAATGGAAATCCTACTAATGGTGCTACAACTGGAAGTCATCTTCATTTTGCTATAAAATTAGATGGTAAAAATGTTAATCCTTTAAATTATTATACTAATTAATAAAAACATGGGTTCAAAAGTCAAATAGCTTCTGTGTCTACAATTATATTGGTTGCAATAAAAAATACAATAGTCTAATTTTTATAAACTATTGCACTTTTTATTCAAGATTTTACATATCGTCATCTTGGTTTTTATTATTTTCTTGATTTTTTGAATCATTTTGTTCTTGTGAGTTATATTGTGTTTCTTCTTCTTTTATTTGACTAGATACATTTTGTTCCTGTTCTTCGTCATAACATTGTTCTTTACATTTATTACAACATCCATCACACTCTGATGATTCGTTCCAGTCTAATTCTATTATATTATGGCAGTTTGGACATTCTATTTCTTTTGAACTTTTTGATTCATTACTTATTATAAAATCTTCATCACAATATGGACATCTTATTTCAAATTCGTAATCATTATCATGCATTTTATCTCCTTCATATTCATCGTCTTCTTCAATATACATGTCCTCTTCTATTCTTTCTAGTCTTCTTTGAATCTTTTTCATGCTTTTATCTAATTTATCTTGTTTTTCTTTTATGTTAGCATAATTATTTCCTGATTCAATGAAATATGTCATTATATCTAATAATTTTTCTTTGATATTTTTTAATTCATTTTCATCTTTAATATTTCTTTCTAAGTCTCTACTTATATCTTTGTACATTTTATTTAAGTCTGCCATAAAGTTTTCCTTTCAAACTCTTAAATTCTTTCTAAATATTCACCTGTTCTAGTATCAATTTTTATTACATCTCCGATATTTACGAACATTGGAACATTTATTTCTAATCCGTTTTCTAATGTTGCAGGTTTTCCTGAAGTTGTTGCTGTGTTTCCAGCAAATCCTGGTTCTGTATATGTTACTTCTAATTCTATAAACATTGGTGGTTCTACTGAAAATACATTTCCTTTATATGATAAAATTTTGCAATTCATATTTTCTTTTAAATATTTTAAGCTTTCTCCTAATTGATCTTTATTTAAAGGTAATTGTTCATATGTTTCGTTATCCATGAAGTAATATAAATCGCCATCTGCATATAAATATTGCATATCTCTTTTTTCTATTTCTGCTCCTTGGAATTTTTCTGATGGATTAAATGTTTTTTCAATAACACTTCCACTTATTACATTTTTTAATTTTGTTCTTACAAATGCTGATCCTTTTCCTGGTTTTACATGTTGAAATTCAACAACTTTGTATACATTTCCTTCTAATTCAAATGTTGTTCCATTTCTTAAATCTCCTGCTGAAAATACTGCTGCCATTATTATATCCTCCTTTTATTTTTTTATTCACATTTAGCATAATATTTATTTTACATCAAAATAGCTCAAAAATCAAGTTTTTTTGTTAATATACTTGTTTATTAAGCTATTATCTTATTTTTTTCTATTAATATATGATTCTAATATATATACTGCTGCTATTGTATCTACAAGTCCTTTTTTCTTTTTATTATCTACATTTAAAAAGTTCATTGTTTTATGTGCTTCAACAGATGTAAGTCTTTCATCAATTTGCACTATATCTATCTTATTAAATCTAGATTTTAGTTTATGTAAAAAGTTTTCTGTTTCTTGTGCTCTTTTTCCTTCTGAGCCGTCCATATTTATTGGTTTTCCTAAAACTATGCAATCTATTTCATATTGATTTAATATTTCTTCTATTCTTTTTAAAATTATTTTATCATTTCCATTAGAAATAATTGTTTCTAGTCCTTGCGCAGTTATTCCTAGCTCATCTGTTATTGCTACACCTGTTCTTACGTCTCCATAATCTATTGCTAATTTTCTACTCATTTATTTTCCTTTATATTTTATTCTTCTACATTTATATATTCTTCAACCATTTTTTCTAAAAGTTCGTCTCTTTCTATTTTTCTTATTAAGTTACGTGCATCATTATGTGATGTAATATATGTTGGATCACCTGATAGAATATATCCAACTATTTGATTAATTGGATTATATCCTTTCTCTTTTAGTGAATTATATACTTCTTTAAGTATTTCCTTTGTCTTTTCATTTTTTTCTTTTTCAAAATTAAAGCTTAAAGTTTCATCTGTTGCCATAGCTCTTCCTCCTTTATAGAGTACTTATCGTGTTTTCATCTGATAAGTCTATATATTCTTCTATTTTTTTCAATGCACCGTCTAATGATGTTCCTTTATAATATGTAGAGATTGCTACCCTAATTTTTGGACTTGCAATTACTTCTACATCCTCTACATTATTTGCATTTTCTTCATTTGTATCTAATTCTTCTTTATATATATAATCATTTGCAGCTTTTATTTTTAATGACTCTATTTGTCTTTTCATATTTTCCATGAAGTTTTTTACTCCTTCAACATCTGCTCCTGAAAATATAATTGCAAATTTAGGTCCCATATATCTTACAAATAAATATTCTTTAGCTAAATTATTAGATACATATTGTGAAACTTGAGTAATTATACTATCTCCTGTTTTTCTACTTATTTCAGTATTTATATTTGGTAAGTTAGTTATTTTAAATATACATATTGCTGATGTAGTATATTTATCAATTACTTTTTTGCCTTCACCATATAAATATTCTGCTGATTTAAGTCCTGAATATAAATCGTCTCTTACAATGTTTTCTATTGTTGATTGATTTTCAACAGTTTTTAAAATAGTTACTATATTATTTCTTACAACTTCTAATATTGTTGTATCTATTTTGTCAAACTCATGTGGCACACTTCCTTCTATTATCCAATAACCTATATAAACGTTATCTACGTATAATGGGAAGAATATTGCACATTTTGCTCTTCCAAATTCCATCTTTTGGTATGGTAATTTTTCATTGTCATTTTCTACTGTTACATATTTAGGAGTTGCTGTTTTTATACTGTCTCCAAAAACAGGATCACTTTGAAGATTTTTTAATGTATCCCAATGTTTTTTATCGACATTTGATGCCTTTATAACGTATTCAGCTCCATCAAATACTACAATTGTAGAATATTTTATTGCATATTTATTTATTAATATGTCATTAATATTTTCCAATTTTTCTTTTATTGTAGAGCTTTCTCCTAATGTGTTCATAAATTCTTGAAGAACATTTAAGCTTGTTACTCTTTGATTTAGATTTGAAAATGTATCAATTTTTTTATGAACTGAATAATTATATATCATTAGAATCATTACTATTGTTACTAATAATATTATAACGGCTAGTACCAAAAGATATCACCTCTTTTTTCTTAAAAATTATTTGTTCTCATTTTATTTAATGTATCATTTACATTGCTAGAAAATTGTGCTCCTTGAACTGTTGTGTTTTTATTTTTTTTGTTTCCAAATAATCCACGTTTTTCTTCTGCTTTTACTTGTGAATTGTTATTAAAATTTCCTCCAGATATTAGTGGATAAACCATATTTTTTAATGTTTCCAAACTACTTAAAAAGTTTTGTGAATATCCATTTAAGTTTAAGTTACACATTGCAATTGATTCTAAGTATTTTGCATATGTTTCCATTTCAAATGGAATTGTTACACTTTTAATAGTTTGAGCATTAAATAAATCTCTTTGAAGTGTCATTGATGGTTCATTATATTTTGACATGCCACCAATTATCATTTTTTCATCTAATTTTTTTAGTCTTACATATTTATTTATTATTACTCTTAATTTTGATTCATCCAATACATTTTTTAATTTCAAATCACTTAGGAATTGTGTTAATGGTTGTATTGTAAATGTATCCATTGATTGTATCAAATATATTTCATTAGCTTTTACAAAATATTCTATATCTGTACTAAAATCGCAGTCTAATAATGTTATTTCAAAATTGCTTGATAATGTTTGAATTATTGTGTCTTTATTTGATTCATCCATTTCATCTGGTAATGAAGTAAATACTGTTAAGTTTTTGTTTACATTTAATCCAGCTACAATTCCATTTGATAAATTCTTTATACTATCTGCAGCTGTTTTCATTAAATTTGTATCATTATCTGTAAACATATAATATGAATTTTTATTTCTAGTTAAATCTAATACTGCTGTTTTTACTCCATTTTGAGAAAGTAATTGAGCTAAATTATTTACTATAAATGATGTTCCATTTTTACTTGTTCCAACAAATATTGCAATTTTTCCATTTCCAGCTATTACATTATTATTTATTGGATTTTGATTTTGCATATTCATTAAATTGTTATTATTCATCATGTTGTTTTGATTATATGTTGGTTGATTATTTCCATATAAGTTATCATTTCCATACATATTTTGATATGAATTATTATCAAAGTTATTATATGGACTAACAAAATTTTGATTTGCATTTTGTGCACCATAAACATCATTATTATATATATTTGTATTTGCATTTTGCATATTATATATATCATTATTATATAAATCGTTATTATTATTTACATTTGCTGTTGGCATGTTGTATAAATCATTATTATTTGGTTCTGGTGTTGGCATATTATACAAATCATTATTATTATTTGGTTCTGGTGTTGGCATATTATATAAATCATTATTATTTGGCTCTGATGTTGGCATATTATATAAATCATTATTATTATTTGGTTCTGTCGTTGGCATATTATATAAATCATTATTATTCATGCTTTGAGGCATAGTATTTTCTTCTAAGTCTAAATCAAAAAGATTTGTGTCATTATTTGTACTTTCTGTATTTAGATTCATATTTTCTATGTCATCTTCAAAACCTGGTAAGAAGTCATTATTTGTAGATGTTGCTGTATTTCCAACATTTTCATCTACTGGGCTAATACCAAATAAATCAACAGGTTCTTCTTGTGTTTCCTCTAATCCTGGTAAAACATCATCAATATTAGGCATTGCTCCAATATTTGGTTGCATTGTATTACTAATAGTTTCTCCTTGATTTGGCATTTCTACTTTCTTTGAAGGTCTACCTCTTTTTCTCTTTATAGCTGGTTCAACTGGTACATTTGAATCTACTGCAGTTGGCACAACTTGTACTTTTTTAGGTCTTCCTCTTCCTCTCTTTTGTTCTACATTAGATGCTACATTTTCTAAATTATTATTGATATCATTATCATTATTATTTATTAATGTTTGCATATCTACTCCTTGTATTTGGTTTATATTTTGCGACATATTTGGTTGTATATTATTTTGAGTAACTGGTTGTGCATTTTGTTGTATATTTGGTTGCATACTTGGTTGTGCGCTTGGTTGTGCGCTAGGTTGAATATTTTGTTGCATGCTTGGTTGCATAGTTGGTTGCATGTTTGGTTGTTGCATGTTTGGTCGTTGAATTGGTTGAGTTCCTTGATAAGGTTGAATTTGTCTATTTTGTTCTACATTTTGCATTTGTTGTACAGGTCTTGGTTGCATATAATTTTGATTCATTACTGGTTGTTGAGCTGGTGTACTTACACTTTTATTAACATTTATTGTTGATGGAATTACTACTGGTTTTGAAAGATTTGTTTTTTCTAAATCTTTTGTTAAAACATCTAATTTTCCTGGTACTTTAGGATTTTGCTTATTGTATGGTGCATATGTTCCATTTGATAAAACTGTTCCATTTTGCATAAGCTTTTTATATCTTTCTGAACCAACTTCTAATATATCTTTTATTTCTTTTGGTAAGAAATTAATTATTAATCTTAATTGTGTTTCATTATACTGCTCAGCAATTCTATCAAAGCTTTCTATACATTTCTTTTCATTAGATCCAATTTTTCTATAATGTGATAATATATTTTGTATTTCTGTTTCACTTACATCTTGATCATCACTACGTTCATAAGCTCCAACATCTTCTGCATCAATTTTATAATACAATTTTGCTTCTTTTTTATTACGAGGTTTATTTATTAAGTTACAAACTGTGTCAATACTTCTGTCATTTCCTATTATTGCATTATAAATTCCTATTCCAAATAACTTAATTAATAATTGATCAGATTTTGTTCTTCTGTCTGAGCATATAAAAATAATTGGAATATCTTCTCCTGTAGGCTTTGATGCCTCATCACTTATTCCATCTAATTTTTCGAACAAAAACTTATCAATTTCTTCATAGTTATTATTTGAAATAGGTTCTAAATCTTCTCCTATAACTATTGCGTCATAAGACTTATTTTTTTGTAATTCATTTATTATTGCATTAAAGTAATATACATTTTTATTTGTTATTATTTCCTTAAATTTTTGTTGATATTTATCTACAATCGATGTTGTGATATTATCATTACTTACTGCAAATAAAACTCTCATTTGTTTAATCCTCCATTTTTTCTATCTCCAGCCTTTTACTATAATCGCGAAAACTAGTGGTAATACTTGACATATTACCAATAATGTTATTACTGCAATCATAGTATTAAAGCCTTTGTAATGTGATTCAAGATGTCTTATACCTATAACATATTGATAAATAGCACTTATTGCTATTCCTAAAACACCAAATGGTATACTATAAACTCTTACTTTATTTAATATATATGCAACTAAACCATATGTATCACTACCATATGTAGCTTTATAATCTTCCAATGATTGTAATTCTTTATCTTTTATTTCAACTAATTTACTTTTTGTTTCATTTGATATTATTTCATCTGTAGTATTTGCAGCATAGCAAGATCCTATGCAAAATAAACTAAAAATACTAATAAATATCAAAAGACTAGCTATTGTCTTTTTCATTATACGTCCTCCTTTATATCTTACATAATAATACTACTTCTTTTACAAAATAGCAAGTAAATTTTTACAATTTATTATATAAATACATCATCCATTTATATACACCATTTGCCCAATTTTTATCTGAAGCATAAGATTTATTTACAGCTGTTAAAGTAGCTCCTTTATAATATGTACCTACTGCTTGTTCACCATTATATATAGCAGTTCCTACTGGATTTAAATAATATTTAACTAACACTCTTGAAACCAAATCTATACCTTCTGAATAATTTTCAAAAGTAGCTGCACTTCCAGAAGGGTCTCTATCATAAGCACCATACCCAAATAAATTTTTCTTATTAGCTGCTATTGATGATGTTCCCCATGCACTCTCATGTATTCCTATAGCAGCAACGAAAAGCCCATTTATATTATATTGACTTTCTACATAATAGAAATATTCTGCATTTTCTGTGAAAATATTATTTTTATCATTTGAATCATTTTCTAAAACTTTCTTAAATTGTTCTAATGTAAGACCACTTTTTTTATTCAATAGCATACTAAATCCTAAATCTTGTGAAAGTTCTTCTCTTGTATATTGTTTATTGTTTTCATCTCCATCGCCAGTTCCATTTGGATCTAGATATGTAACACAATCTAAAGGTACCCATCCTGTATATCCTTCATAAGATACATAATACCAATCATCTTGTTTTGCTTTTAGTGTTACTATGTCTCCTATTTTTATTGTTATAAGCTTTTGGGCATCTGCACTTGGATCTACTCTTACAGCTAATGTATTTGATGTTACTTTTAATGTATCTCCAACTATTGGTACATAATTATTCGAATATGCTGCTGTTCCTATTTCTACAATTTTGTCTATTGCAACTTTTTTTATTTCTGATGTAAGCTGTTCTTCAGATATTAATTCACCATTTTTATAAATCTTTTTTATTACAGCATCTTTTTTTCCATCTTGTCCTTCTTGTATTGTTTGTATTTTCCCTTTTGCTAATAAATCATTTTGTCTATATATTGTTGTAAATTCTATATCTGCTTCTTGTTTTTCAATTTTTTCTGTTACGGTTTCCGATTCATTATTTGAAATAATTTCATCTATATTTATTAATTTAGATTTATCTTGTTTTGTAATAGGTACTTTTATTTCTAATAAAGACATTTTGGTTGTATTTTCATAAGCATATGATTCTGTTCTTATTTTTGAGATAGCAAAAATAATAGCTATAACTACGGCTATGGCTATTATTAAAATTATGTATTTAACTAAATTATGCTTTTTTTTCATACTTTTTTACCCACTTATATTGTAAACTTTATTGCACTTTTTGTCAATTATTGAAATAAAGATATTTTAATAAAATTAATTGATTGACAATAAAATTTATGATATAGTTTTTATATATGTATAAAAAAGGAGTTTAACTTTTAGTATGAATAAAAAAGAAGCAATAGAAATAGTAAAAAAATTAAAAGAAATGTACCCAGATGCAAAATGTAGCCTTGATTTTAATACACCTTTTGAAATGCTTGTTGCAGTTTGCTTATCTGCACAATGTACTGATGACAGAGTAAATCAAGTTACTCCTGAACTTTTTAAAGTCTATGACACTCCTCTAGATTTTGCTAATTGTGATTTAGACACTTTGGAAAATCTTATACATTCTTGCGGATTTTATAAAAATAAAGCAAAAAATCTTAAAGCTGCAGGTCAAAAAATCATTACTGATTTTAATGGTGAAGTTCCTAAAACAATGGATGAACTTATAACTATTCCTGGTGTGGGTAGAAAAAGTGCAAATGTAATAATGCTTGAAGCATTTGATAACCCACAAGGAATAGCTGTTGATACTCATGCAAAACGATTAGCTAATCGTTTAGGTTTTTCTAAAGAATCTAATCCTTCAAAGGTTGAAAAAGACCTTTTAAAGTTAATTCCTAAAGAATATTGGAAGGATGTAAATCATATATTTATTTGGCATGGAAGAAAAATTTGTTCTTCTCAAAATCCTAAGTGTGATAAATGTTTGCTTAAGGATTTATGTCAAACAGATACAAAAAACTGAGAAAATTACTTTCTCAGTTTTTTTATAACTTTTATTAATAATCTAATTTCATTGATTTTTTTACTTTTTCCATTGTTTGCTTTGCTACATCTCTTGCATGTGATGTTCCTGACATAAGTATATCCATTACTTCTTTTGGTCTTTCTTCATAATAATGTCTTTTTTCTCTTATTGGTTCTAAAGTCTTATTTATATTTTCTATTAATTGTTTTTTGCATGCAACGCATCCTCTTTTTCCTGCCTTGCATTCTTCACATACATTTTTACAAGTATTTTCATCACTAAATAATTTATGATAGTAATATACCATACATATATCAGGATTTCCTGGATCATCTTTCTTTATTCTTGCTGGATCTGTTAATGCTGACATTACTTTTTCTGTTATAGTTTGCAAATCATCTGAAAGATAAAGTGCATTTCCTAATGATTTACCCATCTTTACATTACCATCTAAACCTTTTATTCTAATGTTTTTACTCATTACAGCAACTGGTTCTCTTAAAGTTTCTCCATATATTGAATTAAATTTTCTTACTATTTCCCTACATTGCTCGATTAATGGAAGTTGATCTTCTCCTACTGGTACATAACTTGCATCAAAAGCTGTTATATCTGCTGCTTGACTTACTGGATAACCTAAAAAACCATATGTAACACTCTCACCAAATATTTCTTTTTTCTGTGCTATTTCTGTTTTTACAGTAGGATTTCTTTGAAGTCTTGCTATTGTTACTAAATTAGAATAAAATACTGTAAGTTCTGCAATTTCCTGAATTTTTGATTGTAAAAATATATTTGCTTTAGTAGGATCTATTCCAACTGATAAATAATCTATAACTATTTGTGATACATTTTGTTTTACTTTATCTGGATTATTAAAGTTATCTGTTAAAGCTTGAACATCTGCAACTTCTATATATGTTTCAAATTTATCTTGAAGTTCTACTCTTGATTTTAATGATCCAAACAAATGTCCTATATGTAATCTTCCAGTTGGTCTATCTCCTGTAAGTATCCTTTTTGATTTATCTGGCTTTATATCATTAATACTTATTTTTTCATCATCTATTGAATTTTCCATTTTTATCACCTTTCCTTAATACATTTTTGTCTTTTTATTAATTTTAACTTACTGTATTTTACATCTAAATTTCTTCTGCTGTTAGCTTTATCAACAAGTCCATATTATCATCTTCTGCTGATTTATTTTTTCTTATTTCTCCGCATTTATCACATTTGTAAATAATTACATATCCTTTTTTAGAATTTAATTCTACTTTTATAGGTCTTAATATACCATGACATCCTTCTTGTCTATCTCCCGGCATTTTATCTACATGCTTTGAGCACAAACATTTTGGGCAGTGGTCTCTTGATGTATATCCTAATTTTTCAACTTTATTTCCACAGTTTTCACAAATAAAACCTTCATCATTTTTTGTAAATTGTTTCATTTTCTTACCTTTATTTTCTTTTATTTTTCTAGCAAGTAACCAATAAAGTTATAGCTACTTACTTCTTTAGTTATTTCATTATAACTAATATAAATTGATTCTAATATTATTTTTCTATTTTCATCTAAATTTATTACATTTATATATTTAAAATCACTATCAATTGAATTTTTATGTTGTATAACTTTTTCTATAAAGTTTAGCATATTTACATCAGCAACTTCTTTATCATTACTTGTTTTAAATGACACTTTTTTAAATATTTTATCTATTGTAACTTCTTCTCCTTTTGAATCATATCCACTTAAACTTGATAAATTATATGAACTTGCACTTACATTATATACCCTTTTATATCCTTCAACTGTCATATAATCTAAATTAATATCTGCACTAATATATTCATTATTTTTTGAGCTATATTCATATATAAGAAGATCTCCTTCTTCTTTGTTTTTCAATTCATAATTTTCAATATATTTTTTGCCTATTACTGAATCTTCTAAATAATAATATGCTCCATATAATTTAGACTTTTCTTCTTTACTTAAGTTTTCTTTTGAATCATATTTTTTTAAGATATTATATTGACTTAAGGCAGATACTTTAAACATATTTGCAAAAGGTACTAAAGTTGAAATTACTGTAAGAATAGCTATTACTAATAAACTTATTTCTATTTTTGATTTATTTTTAATGTATATTATTGTATAAATTATTTCAAAAATAATTAACATTACACATAAATATCTTGCTTCTGTTATACCATTTTCACCAATTCTTACACCTATTGAATATATTTGTAAAAATATAAATGGTATAAATAATAATGGCATTTTATTATTTATTTTATCAAATGTTTTTTCTTCATTAAATGATGAGCACATTGTCCATATTGGCAAGCCTATTATAAAAAGTGCTGCAAGAATTCTAAATATTTGATTAGATGGTATGTCTCTTAATATTAATATTTTTAATATGTATATGTAAATTATTGCAAAAGCTACCATTACTAATGTTCCTAGTATATATTTTATAACTA
>CANQCW010000038.1 GCA_947591055.1 uncultured Clostridia bacterium
TAGCTTAAAATTTGGCTAAATGCACCAAAGACTCCAGCAGATGCTAATCCCATAATGATACCAGCAAATACTACTCCAGCCATAATAGCTATAGAACTTTTTTTGAAGTCTAAATCTAAAAGGCTTGCAGCTAAAGTACCAGTCCAAGCGCCTGTTCCCGGAATAGGGATTCCAACAAATAAAAATAAAGCTACATATACACTTCTTCCAGCTTTTTCTTGTAATTTTTTTCCACCTTTTTCACCTTTTTCTAAGCAAAATTTAAAGAATTTTCCAATAAATTTTTTATCAGATCCCCATACTAAGATTTTTCTTGCAAAAAAGAAAATAAGTGGTACTGGAAGCATATTTCCTAAAATACAAGTAATATATAAAGGTATTACAGGAAGTGCATTTCCAAGTAATGGACTAAGTCCTACTGGAATAGCGACTCTTAATTCAGCAAGTGGTACCATTGAAATCAAAAAAACGACTAAATATTTTAAAAACATAAAATTCTCCTTTTAAATAATTAACTCAAAAAATATATTAAGTAATTAATTCTATAAAATATATTAAATAAACAACTAAAATAAAACAAAATAATTTTACTATATAAAATTTTAATTGTAAAGAATTATTATTGACTTGAAGGAAAAAATTTTATAATATTATATAAAATAAAGGAGGATTTTATGATATATCCAAAATTTTTGAAACATGGAGATTTAATTGATGTACCAGCTCCATCAGATGGTTCAAGTGATGATTTAGATATAAAAAAAGTAAAAAATGCTAAGAAAAAAATAGAAGATTTAAGTTATAAAGTTAATTTATCAAAATATATATTTTGCAGTAAAGCTGGAAGAAGCTCAAATGAAATAAATAGAGCACAAGAGCTAAATGAAATGTTTTCATCTAAATCTAATTGCATAATATGTGGAGGTGGAGGAGATTTTTTAATAGAAATTCTTCCTTATATTAATTTTGAAAATTTAGTAAAAAATCCAAAATGGGTGCAAGGTTTCTCAGACCCAACTGGAATTTTATTTCCAATTACTACTAAATACGATATAGCAACTATATATTCTAATAATTTTAAAAGTTTTGGGGCAGAAGTATATCATAAAAGTTTGGAAGATAATTTAGAAATATTAAAAGGAAATTTAATAAAACAAGAAAGCTATGAGCTTTATGAAAATGAAAGAATAGAAAAGATTACTGGACTTGAAGGATATAATTTAACAGAGAAGGTAGAGTGGAAAACATTAGATGACAAGCCAATAGATGTTACTGGAAGAATTATAGCAGGTTGCTTAGATTTAATTAGTGAACTTTCAGGAACTAAATATGATGGTATGAAAGACTTTAATGAAAAGTATAAAAAGGATGGCATAATTTTAGCATTTGATAATTGTGAATTGTCAAAAGAAGAATTATTGCGTACAATTTGGAAATTAAATGAGTTTGAATATTTTAAATATGCAAAATGTGTTATATTTGGAAGAAATGGATTAGATAGAAATTATTATCAAGAATATGAATCTATGAAAAATTGTTTAGAAGATAGCGTAATTAATAAATTAAATATTCCAATAATTTATGATGCAGATATATCACATAAAAGCCCATCATTAACAATTATAAATGGAAGTATAGCACATATTACATGCAATAATGGAAAAGGAAATATATCATTTGAATTAAAATAATAGAAAAAAAGAGACGGGCATTATCTGCCCATCTTGAGATTTTTTCTGTTCTAATTAAGTACTTTGTATGCTTCTTTTAGAATCATATCTAAGATAAACAATACAAAATTTCTAAAATAAACTATTACTAAAATGGCTATTATAATAAAAATTATAGGCCGAAGTATGTTGATATTTAGTAAAAATTTTATAACCTTAATTAGAACAAATGCCAATAAAATATATAATAATATTGTCATTGAAAATCCCCCCTATGAAGTATTATTGATATAAATATATTATACCAAAAAATATAGGAAAAATCAAATATTAAGAAGTTAGAAAGGAATTTTTGAAATAATGAAGGAAGAATTTATTAAATTGTTGAAACAAACTAATAGAGAAGGAATAGAAAACCTACTTGATTTTTTAGAAAAATCTGATTTTTATATTGCACCTGCTAGTACAAGATTTCATGGAAGTAAAGAAAATGGACTTTTAGAACACAGTATGAAGGTATATGAAATATTAAAACATAAAGTAGAAAACTGTGTAGTTCCAATAGAAACACCTCAAGAATCAATAGCAATAATAGGATTACTTCATGATATTTGTAAAACAAATTTTTATAAAGTCGATTATAGAAATGCTAAAAATAGCTTAGGTGTATGGGAGAAAGTTCCTTATTATGCAGTAGAAGATACTATTCCTTATGGACATGGGGAAAAATCTGTAATGATGCTTACTGAATATATAAAATTAACAAATGAAGAAAAATATGCAATACGTTGGCATATGGGATATACGGAGCCAAAAGAATTGTATACAACAATAGGACTTGCATACAAAAAATATCCAATAGCTTTGCTTACTCACGAAGCAGATTTAGAAGCTACATATCTTTTTGATATTTAATTTGGCGAAACTTTGAAATATAAGTAATAAATAAAAATGATATATCAGGAGGTAAAAAAATAATAAAAAAGAATAATGAAAATTTAATAGGTATAATACAGAGTAAATACCATATAAAGAAAATTAAAAAAATTGAAAAGAGAGAAGATTCCACTGATGGTAATGTTTATATAATTCATACTGCTAATAATAAGTATGTAATGAAAATATATGATAATTTTAAGCATGTCAAATCAATGATAGAATTACATACACAATTATATAAAAATGATTTTTATATACCTAAAGTAATATTAAGTAATGATAATAAGGGATATGTGAAAGTAATTAATGGAAAATATATCGTGCTATATTCATTTCTTAATGGAACATCATTAGGAAAAAATTTAACAGATGACATTATAAAAGAATTAGCAATACAACTTAGGAAATTTCATGATATAACTAATGATAATAATATATTTAATCTAAAGAAATTACCATTTGCTAAAAATATAAATATAGAAAGATGTTCTGCTTTGCATTTTGATTTGACTAAAAATAATATATTTTATACAAAAGATAAAGATATAAAAATTGGTTTTATAGATTTTGATGATGCAAAATATGGAGCATCAGTATGTGATGTTGCAATAGCAATTGCCAATTTATTTTTTTCTAAAACTAGAGGAGTAGATTTAAAAGGTGCAGAATTATTTATAAATTATTACTATAATACGAGTTATAGTTTAAAAAAATATGAGGTTCAATATATTAAAAAATTTGCATTAAGTTGGATTAAGTATGTTATGGCAGGAAATGAATTTGATACCTCAACAAGAGAAAGTTTTGAAGTAAGATACAAGTTAATTAAAGAAAAATTATAAAATATAAATAACAAAATATTAAAAAAGTCATCTTGATTTTAAATATAAGATATTGTATAATGCGTATTATAATTAATAAATAATTAAGGAGGAAATATAATGGAATTAAAAGGTTCTAAAACAGAAAAAAATTTAATGGAAGCATTTGCAGGAGAATCACAAGCAAGAAATAAATATACATATTTTGCAAGTAAAGCAAAGAAAGAAGGATATGAGCAAATAGCAAGCTTATTCTTAGAAACAGCAGAAAATGAAAAAGAACATGCAAAAATATGGTTTAAATTATTAAATGGTGGAGATATATCTTCAACAGAAGAAAATTTAAAAGCAGCAGCTGCTGGAGAAAATTTTGAGTGGACAGACATGTATGACAGGATGGCTAAAGAAGCTAAAGAAGAAGGTTTTGATAAAATTGCTTATCTTTTTGAAGCTGTTGGACAAATTGAAAAAGAGCATGAGGCAAGATACTTAAAATTACTAGAAAATGTTAAAGATGGTTTAGTATTTAGCAAAGATGGAGATAGAATATGGAAATGCAGAAATTGCGGACATATAGTAGTTGGAAAATCAGCTCCAGAAGTATGCCCAGTTTGCAATCATCCACAATCATACTTTGAAGTTAAAGCAGAAAATTATTAATAATGAAATGCTAAAAAGCCAGTCTATATTATAGATTTGGTTTTTTAGATTTTAGGAGAAAATATGAATATAGGATTTACAATAGGGAAGTTTGCACCTCTTCACAAAGGTCATGAAATGCTAATTGAAAAAGGATTAAAGGAAAATGATGAGTTTTACATTTTAATAAATGATACAGATGTAAGCAATATTTCATTAGAAACAAGAGCATCTTGGATTAAAAGTTTATATCCCAGTGCACACATTATTTTAGGAAAAAATCCTCCAAAACAATATGGCATGGATGAACAATCGATAAAAATTCAAACGGATTATTTAAAAGATATTTTTAAAGAAATTCCAGTAAATAGATTTTATTCGAGTGAAGAATATGGAAAATATGTTGCAAGAGATTTAAATGTGGAAAATATAAAAGTTGATAAATCTATTCCAATTTGTGCAACTAATATTAGAGAAAATCCTGAAAATTACAAAAATTACATGGAAGATATTGTATATAAGTCTTTTATATGCTAGAATAATAAAGGTTTATAAGTTTTCCTTAAAACTTAAAATTGATATAGGAGAAAATACATCTCATGAATATTTTAGATAAATTAAGAGAAAGAGACTACGTAGAACAAACCATATATGAAGATAAATTAATAGAAATGCTTGAAAATGAAAATGTACCATTTTACATTGGAATTGACCCTACTGCTGATAGTTTGCACGTTGGGCATTTTGTTACATTAATGGTGGCATCATATATGCAAAAAGCAGGACACAAGCCTATTATATTAATGGGCGGAGGTACTGCAAATATTGGCGATCCTTCTGGAAAGACTGACATGAGAAAAATGATGTCTAAAGAAGAAATTAATCACAATGTCGATTGTATAAAGGCTCAAGTTAGCAAATTTATTAGTTTTGAAGGTGAAAATGCTGCTATTATAGTTAACAATGCAGATTGGCTTCTTGATTTAAAATTTGTTGATTTTATGAGAGAAATAGGAACACAATTTACTGTTAGCAAAATGCTTTCAGCTGATTGCTACAAAAATAGATTAGAAACAGGTCTTACATTTTTTGAAATGGGTTATATGTTAATGCAATCTTATGATTTCTTGACATTATACAACAAATATGGTTGCAAGCTACAAATTGGTGGAAATGACCAATGGTCTAATATTATTGGAGGAGTTAATTTAATCAGAAAATTTGGTCATGATGATTCTTTTGCGTTTACTATAAAGCTTTTAACTAACAAAGAAGGAAGGAAAATGGGCAAGACAGAAAAAGGAGCACTTTGGCTTGATAAAGAAAAAACAACTCCTTATGAGTTTTACCAATATTGGAGAAACATTGATGATAAAGATGTTAGAAAAGTTTTAAGTATGCTTACATTTTTACCAATGGAAGAAGTAAACAAACTAACAGCAGTAGAAGGAGAAGAATTAAACAAAGCAAAGAAAATTGCAGCTTTCGAAATTACTAAATTAGTTCATGGAGAAGAAGAAGCCAAAAAAGCTGAAGATGCAGCAAATGCACTATTTTCTGGAAGTGGTAGTATGGAAAACATACCATCTGTCCAAGCTGATGACAATATAGGAATTTTAGATGCTATAATTTTAGCAGGATTTGCACCATCTAAAGGACAAGCTAGAACTTTAATTGACCAAGGTGGAATCACAATTAATGATGAAAAAGTTACAGAGCAAAATTTAATTTTATCTTCTAATAACTTTGAAAAAGATATTATTTTGAAAAAAGGAAAGAAAAGCTATTGCAAGATTATTTTAAAATAAGTTTATAAATGACCATTTAACATAAGAAACTAGTGTTAACTTGCAAAAATAAAATAATATAAATTTTATTTAATAAATGCTTGCAAAAAAAGTAAAAATATGTTAATATATTTAACGTAACCTTTTGCTTAGTTTTAGGAAAATTACACCACTAAAGCTCAGCTAAAGGAATAGATAAAACAAGGAGGTGTAAATTTAACATGATGACAAAGGAAAGAAAAGAAGAAATAATTAAAACTTATAGAAGAGATGACAAAGATACTGGTTCTCCAGAAGTTCAAGTAGCTCTTTTAACAGAAAGAATAGCAGAATTAACTGAACACTTAAAAGCTAACCCTAATGATAATCACTCAAGAAGAGGATTATATAAGATGGTTGGAAATAGAAAAAATTTGCTTAACTATTTATCAAAAAAAGATATTCAAAGATATAGAGATATAGTTGCAAAATTAGGATTAAGAAAATAATCTAAAATAGGGCGAACGTATTAGGCTTTCTAAATACGTTCGCTTTATATCCATTAAGTTTTTAATTTATATAAAAAATATTAGTAATTGATTATGGCGAGTAGCTTGTATAATGTGAATTATTTGTAGATGAAAATAAATGATTCATAGTATAGAGGTTACAGTCTAATCAGTTACAATTTATAGGAGGTAAGAAATGTTTAAAGTTTATGAAACAGAATTAGCAGGAAGAAAATTAACTATTGAAACAGGAAAATTTGCTAATCAAGCAAATGGAAGTGTAACTGTTAGATATGGCGATACTGTTGTTATGACAAATGTAACAGCATCAAAAGAGCCAAGAGAAGGAGTGGACTTTTTCCCATTATCAGTTGATTATGAAGAAAAACTATATGCTGTAGGAAAAATTCCAGGTAGTTTTAACAGAAGAGAGGGAAAAGCATCAGATAAAGCAATATTAGTATCAAGAGCTATTGATAGACCAATAAGACCATTATTTCCACATGATTTTAGAAATGATGTATGCGTAACAAATACTGTTTTATCAGTTGATCAAGATTATAGTCCAGAAGTATGCAGTAATATTGGAACTTCAGCTGCACTTTCTATATCTGATATTCCATGGGCAGGTCCAACATCAGCAGTTCAAGTTGGATATGTTGATGATAAAATTGTAATAAATCCAACAGAAGAACAATCTAAAAAGAGTAGATTACATTTAACTGTTGCAGGAACTGAGACTAAAATTACTATGATTGAAGCTGGTGCTGATGAAATACCTAACGAAACAATGCTTGAAGCTATAAAAGAAGCACACAAAGAAATTATAAAAATTTGTAAATTTATTTCTTCAATAAAAGAAGAAATTGGAAAACCAAAATTTGAATATAAATCTTTTTCTATTACACCAGAATTTTATGATGCAGTTGTAGAAAAATTTGAAAATGCTATGTATGAGGCTGTTCAAAGTAATGACAAAGAAGTAAGAAATGATAATGTTGACAAAGTTGCTGAAGAAATTAAAAATTTAGCAATAGAAATGTATGGAGAAAACGCAGAAGAAGAACATAGTTTTGACATAGCTACTTCTGTTCACGACTTAGAAAAAGCTTGTGTAAGAAAAATGATTTTAACTGAAAAGAAAAGACCTGATGGAAGAGGAATAGAAGATATAAGACCTCTTAGTGCAGAAGTAGGATTACTTCCAAGAGTTCATGGAAGTGGACTTTTCTCAAGAGGACAAACTCAAGTTTTAACTATTGCTACATTAGGAACTAAAAAAGATGAACAAGAGTTAGATGGAATAGATTCTGAAACTTCAAAAAGATATATGCATCAATATAATTTCCCTTCATACAGTGTTGGTGAAGCAAGACCATCAAAAGCTCCTGGTAGAAGAGAAATAGGACATGGTGCATTAGCTGAAAGAGCATTAGTTCCAGTTATTCCTAGTGAAGATGAATTTCCTTATACTATAAGATTAGTTTCAGAAGTATTAGAGTCAAATGGTTCTACTTCTCAAGCAAGTATATGTGGAAGTACATTAGCACTTATGGATGCAGGTGTTCCAATTAAAAAGCCAGTTGCTGGTATATCAACAGGTCTTATTACAAATCCAGATGACCCGGAAAATTACATTGTATTAACTGATATACAAGATATTGAAGATTTCTTTGGAGATATGGATTTTAAAGTTGGTGGAACAAAAGATGGAATAACTGCAATTCAAGTTGATATCAAGATTGATGGATTAACTTATGACATAATTGAAAAAGCTTTTGAAAGAACTCAAAAAGCTAGAAGCTATATAATTGATGAAGTTATATTAAAAGCAATACCACAACCTAGAGCAGATGTTTCTAAATATGCTCCAAAAATTATACAAACAATGATTCCAGTTGAAAAAATAAAAGATGTTATTGGTTCAGGTGGAAAGACAATAAATAAAATTATTGACGAAAACAATGTAAAAATAGATATTCAAGAAGATGGAAGAGTATCAATTTATGCAGAAAATATAGAAAATGCTAAAGCAGCATTTAAAACTATAGAAGGAATAACAAGAGATATAGAAGTTGGAAGCATATATAATGGTGTTGTTTCAAGAATTACTTCATTTGGTGCATTTATAGATTTAGGCGGAGGAAAAGAAGGTCTTCTTCATATATCAAAAATTTCTAATAAGAGAGTTGAAAAAGTTGAAGATGTTTTATCTATAGGTGATGAAGTTAATGTAAAAGTTAGCGAAATTGATAATCAAGGAAGAATAAATCTAAATATGAAAGATTTAGAAGCAAGATAATAAGTATTAATAATAAAAAAGTTCTAGTGATTTTACTAGACTTTTTTTATTTTAAGGGGTATAATATGAGTGTATTATTTTGATTAATAAAGGAGAAAAAAATGCAATACTTATATTATATACAACAAGCATTAATATGGATAATAACTATATACTGGGTATATCAATTAATTATAAGTTTGAGTTCATTTATAAAAATTAAAGATAAACCTAAAGTAATAGATAAAAATCACAAATTTCTTATGATAATACCAGCACATAATGAAGAAAATGTAATTGGAAATTTAATTGAAAGTATTAACAGTCAAAATTATCCTAAAGATTTATATGATATATATGTAATAGCAGATAATTGTTCAGATAATACAGAGGCTATATCAAAAAAATTAGGAGCAAAAGTATTTAAAAGAAAGGAAAATGATCCTAGTAAACAAACCAAAGGTAATGCTTTAAAAATATTTTTAAATAAGTTAATAGATGACCCAAAACTAGATTATGATGCATTTTGTGTATTTGATGCTGATAATATAGTAGATAAAAACTTCCTTGATGCTATGAATAAACATCTATGCCAAGGAGAAGATGTAGTTCAAGGATATAGAGATATTAAAAACCCAACAGATAGTTGGATTTCTGCTGGATATGCTATTTTTTATTGGACTATGAATAGATTTTATCATTTAGCAAGATATAATGCAGGACTTTCACCACTTATTAATGGTACAGGTTTTATGGTTAAATTTGACTGCATTAAAAAAACTGGTTGGGATACAAATACTCTTACAGAAGATATTGAATTTTCTTTAAAAAGAATAATTCAAGGAAAAAAATTAGGTTGGGCAACAGATGCTATTGTATATGATGAACAACCAGTAAAATTTAAACCATCATGGTCTCAAAGAACAAGATGGACAATAGGCCATATGCAATGCTTAGATGAATACACAGGTGATTTAGCAAAAGCTGCTGTGAAAAATAAAACATTGATGAATTTTGATGGTTTGCTATATATAGTAGGAACTGCACCAATGTTTGTTATTACAATTTTACTTCTACTTTCTAATGCAGTTGTGTATTTAAGCAAGCAAATGACTACAATGGATTTTATTATTAATATTTTAAAATATATAATTCCAACATTTTTTGTTCCAATATTTACAGGAATTATGATTATGATAATGGATAAAAAGCCTATCAAAAAAATGTGGAAGGGATTATTAATGTATCCTGTATTTTTAGGATCTTGGCTAGTTATTAATTTTAAATGTTTATTTAAAAGAGATGTAACATGGGAAAAAATAGAACATGGTAGAGATGTTAAAATAAATGATGTAAAAGAAAATGATGAAAAACCAAAGAAAAAAGTAAAAAAGGTAACAGAAAAATAATTTAAGGTTTATAGGTAAATCCAAAAAATCTAAATAGAAAAATGAGGAACGATAAAATGCTTAAAGATATTGAAGTTTATGCGTTTGTTGGACCATCAGGAACTGGAAAAAGTTATAGGGCACAGATGGTGGCTAGCAAATTTGATATTGAATATATAATTGATGATGGAATTTTAGTTAAAGATAATGAGATAGTAGCAGGAAATTCAGCAAAAAAAGCATCAACCAAAATTGAAACTGTAAAAAAGGCATTATTTATTAATGAAAATCAAAAAAGAGAAATGATTAGAGCAATTAGAAGGAATAATCCAAGTTCAATACTTATTTTAGGTACATCTGATAACATGGTAAAGGAAATTGCTGAAAATTTGGAACTACCACAAATTAAGAAAACTATATATATAACAGATGTTGCAACAGAAGAAGAAATAGATAGTGCTAGAAGGATGAGAACAACAGAAGGAAAACATGTTATACCTGTTCCAACATTTGAAATAAAAAAAGATTTTTCAGGTTTCTTATTAGACCCACTTCAGATATTTAAAACAAATGGCTATGGAAATAAACCTTATATATCAGAAAAATCAATTATTAGACCAACATTTAATTACATAGGAAATTTTACAATATCTGATACTGTTTTTAGACAAATAATTGAGTATTTATCTGAAAAAAATGATGCAATTTCAGAAATTCTAAAAGTGAGAGTTAATAACTCAGAAGAAGGGCCAACTATATATGTAGAAGCAGAAGTTAATTATGGAATAAACATATTATCTGAGCTTGGAGAATTTAAAGAAAAATGTGTTAAAGAAATAGAAAGATTAACATCAATGAACGTAAAATCAATAAAAATCATAGCAAAGAAAATAAACTTACCAAAAATCTTTAATTAGGAGGAATAAAAAATGCCTTTTATAGTAGCTATAGATGGACCATCAGGAACTGGAAAAGGAACAGTTACAAGCTATTTAGCCAAAAAATTAAATTTATTATATATTGATACAGGAGCAACTTATAGATGTGTTACATTAAAATTATTAAAAGAAAAAGTTGATTTTGAAGATAAAGAAAAGATAAAAGAAATACTAAAAAATATAAATATTGAACTAACTAAAGATAAAGTTTTTTTAGATGGGGAAGACGTTAGTTTAGAAATTAGAAAAGACCCTGTAAATAGCAATGTATCTCAAGTATCTCACATTTTAGAAGTAAGACAATCTATGGTTGATCTTCAAAGAAAAATGTCAGAAGGGAAAAATGTAATATTAGAAGGAAGAGATATAGGAACAAATGTATTTCCAAATGCAGATGTTAAGATTTACCTTGATGCATCTGTTGATGAGAGAGTTAAAAGAAGATTAAAACAAAATATAGAAAAAGGAATAGAAAGTACAGAAGAAGAAGTTAGAAAAAATATTGAATTTAGAGATAATAATGATAAAACAGCACAAGTTGCACC
>CANQCW010000039.1 GCA_947591055.1 uncultured Clostridia bacterium
CTAAAAGGATAATCATATTCATTTAAATCATTTAATAATTCATCTCTATTAAATGGAATATTTTTAATTTCTACATTAACATCATCATTAATGTCTAGTATTACATATTTCGTTAAATTGTCATGTCTGCAACCACAAGAACCCATATCAATTAGATGAACTTTTCCATTATCTATATTAAAATCTCTGTGTTCATGGCCAACAAATATATAATCGTAATCTAAATTGTTAGCAATATTGTTCACTTCACCATTTTTTAATATATCTAAACTGTAGAAAGGTAATTTTTCATTTTCGTCTTTAAGTAAAAAATGTTCAAATAAAAATTTAAAACCATTTATATTTTCATCAATTTTGCATTTGCAATTTTTTAAAAAATTCATTTCAGTATCATTTAAGCTTTCTCTTATCCAATCATAATGTCTTTTTTCTTCATCTTCTATACTTTTATCAATTTGTGTACCATAAATTATATTAAGCTCATTGTTACCTAGTACCATCTCAATATTATTATCCATTATCAAATCAAGACAATCTTTTGATTTTGGTCCTAAGCCAACAACATCGCCTAAACAAATTATCCTATCAATATCATTTTTCTTTATATCCTCTAAAATTGATTTTAATGCTGGTACATTACCATGTATATCTGTAAAAATAGCTATTTTCATATTTAATAAATCTCCTTTCAAAATTATATATATTCAATATTTTTAGTCAAAAAACTTATTCCACCTTTTCCTTTGCCTAAATCTTTTCCACTAAATATTTTGTCCATAACTTTTCCTAGTTCAGTTTTCTTTATTTCATCTATGTATTTATCTGGTATTGGAAATTTTAATACTTAACCATTTAATGCCCCTGACATAATTCTATATTTAGGATTGTTATTCCAAATTTTTAATAATTCATCAAAATTTTCATCAGGTTCTAATAATAATTTTGCTAAATAATCTAGTTCTTTATATTCTTCTTCATCTAATTCAAAATTTTTATCTTGTATATATTTGGGTAAATGTAAAAATATTATCTCGTCATTCATTAAGGAATGAAAATCATAGAATAGTCCTCTTAAAGATGCTTTTAGTCCTAATGTTGCAGGGTCAGAAGCATAATGTATTTCTTCTGATTTATACTTATTATTTCTCATACCTAAATAAGCCTCTGCACCAAAAATAAACTTATCTCTTGGTATATTATTTAAATCAAATCCTATTTCATGGTCTGGACAATGTTCATCTGCGTCAACTAAAATCCATTTATTTTTATCTTCGTCAAAATATTCAGTAATCCAATGGTCGTATGCTATGCCATCATATTTTATATATGGTGCAAATCCACTTCTCGCTCTTGCAGAATAACCTTTTGCTTTTAAAGTTGCAGTCAATAAAATTGCTTGTCCTCTACAAGTAACATGTATTTTATCTTCTGCTTTTCTTTCTTTATAGTAATTACTATTTTTTCTTAACAATTCACTAATCATACTTATTGCAGTTGGAAATAAATCATCTTCATAATCTAATCTTGTTATTGGTACTTTTGTCATGTCTCCCCAAAAGCATTTTTCTTGTTTTCTAATACTTGGATTATCAAAAGCAACAGGATGAATAATTTGCATTCTTTGTAAAACACATAATTCATCAATATTATCAGTTTGATTCTTCATAAAATCTTTATATAGTCCTAAATCTGTATATAAACTTGTTTGTTTATAAAAATCTAATATCTTCTTTTCCATATTAATACCACTCCATAATGTCTTTTAAATCTTTTCTTGGCCTTTGTTTAGGATTTTGATTTGGAATACCGAGTGAAACTGCACAATTTAATTCTAAATCTCCATGCCCAAGCATTTTAGCGACATCTTCTGAAACATAAACAATATCTCTAATCCATAAAGAACCAATTCCTAGATCAGTAGCTCTTAAACACATATTCTCTACACAAGCACCGATTGACAAATTATCTCCTATAATCCAATTATCATTCTTTTCTCTAAATACTAAAACTAATATTGGAGCTTGTTTTATTACATTTGCTGTAGGATTAACACTACTTGCATAACCTAATTGTTTTCTTTCAATAGTATCATCATTATTAATTGTATAATCAATCATCATATCAGCTATTTTGTTTTTCATCTCATCTTGAACTATCACAAAATACCAAGGTTGTCGATTTTTTGCAGATGGAGCAAGTCTTCCACAATTCAATATGTCTTCTACTATATCTTTTGAAATTTTATCTGTTTTAAAGTTTCTAATACTTCTTCTATTTTTTATTGCATTTATTGTATTCATATTAAATCATCCTCTCCCATAAATTAAATTCTTAATCCATTTCCAACTTTTTTTAATAGTTGTCGTTATTATTTTTTATCTATTATTTTAAATGCAAACTAGTAACACACTCAACATGTGATGTATAACAAAAATTATCAACAGGAGTTATAGAATTTACATTGTAAATTTTTTCTAGCTTTTGTAAATCTCTCATTAATGTAGCTGGATTGCAACTAATATATATAAGTCTTTCCAATTTTAAATTGCATAGGTTCTCTATTGTTGTTGTATCTAACCCCTTTCTTGGTGGATCTACAAATACTACATTTGGTTTAACATTATTTTTTAATAGTTTATCAAAAGCTTTTTCAGTATCACCTACAATAAACTCAACATTTTCTATATTATTTAATTTTAAATTCTCATTTGCATCTTTGATTGCTTCTTCTACAATCTCAATTCCATAAACTTTTTTTACATATTTTGATGCAAATATTCCAATAGTTCCTATTCCACAATATAAATCACATACTATATCAGCTTTTTTTAAATCAGCTTTTTCTATTGCTAAATTATATAAAATTTCCGTTTGAATAGGATTAATTTGATAAAATGAGTTTGGAGAAATTTTAAATTTATAATCTCCCAACATATCAGTAATATATCCATTTCCATAAATAACTATATTTTCTTTTGATAGCACAACATTTGTGTCTTTTTTATTTACATTAATTATTATAGTTTTTATTTGCGGAAATCTTTTTATAAAATCTTTATAATCATAAGTTTTTTCACCATTTTGAACTAATACACACATTACTTCTTTAGTATTAAAACCTTCTCTTATCATAATATTACGAAGAAGTCCTTTTTTAGTTTTCTCATCATAAATAGTATCTTTCCAGTTTTCAACAATGTACTTTGCAATTTCTTGTGAAATTTCAGTTTGAATCATACACTTAGAAATTGGTATTATTTCATGACTTCTTTGTGCAAAAATTCCAACTTTTTTATCTTGACTTATTGGATAAATTGCTTTATTTCTATAATGTATCGGATTTTTCATCCCAATTGTATTACATACTTCAATTTTATTTGTTAGCATTTTATTTACTAAATTTTGTACTTTTTCTTGCTTTATTTTCAATGTTTCTTCATAATCGATATGTCTTAAATTACAGCCACCACATCTTTTATATGTTTCACAATTTGCTTGTTTTCTTTTATCTGATGGAGTTATTATTTCTACTATCTTAGCAAATGCATAGTCTTTTTGTACTTTAGTAATGTGTACTTTTACCTTTTCATTTTTTAATGCTCCCATTACAAAAATGGTATAGCCATTTATTTTTGCTATACCTTCTCCATCTACACCATAATCTATTATTTCTACATCTAATTCATCATTTTTCTTAATTGGAATATCCATTAGTTTTCCTTTTTATCTTCTTCTTTATTTTGCAAATCATTAATTATTTTATCTTTTTCTTTTAATCTATTATCACTTACTTGGTCTAAAAATCCATTTAAATCAAATTGATTTAATAAATCTTCTGTTTCTCCATCTATATCTATTCCTAAATCTTTTAAAAATTTTTGTTTCATAATTTTTCTCCTCTTATTTATCATACAATATTTTTTTCGTTTTTTCAAGTTATATTAGTAATAAATCGTTGATATAAAATCAAAGATTACATAGATACAATAAAAAACTAAGAGGAGATAAAATATCTCCTCTCAGTCGAATCTGTTTTTTAAGTTAAATAATAGTTAATTTGTTCCATATTCAGTTTTTAAAAAAATGATTGAAGCAATTTCCATATTAATTTATAATGGTGGGGGGTGGTCTAGCTATCCGAAGTCTACTCATAATATCACCTATAATAATACATAAATATAAACTAAGATTTCTCTTCTTAGGGCGGAGATCTTAATTTTAAATTTTGGATACAACACCGGATACTTGAAATCCGCATACCCATCTCTCCTTTCAAATTTAATGTATATCTATATTATCATAATTATGTAAAGCTGTCAATATTTTTTTGCAATTTTTTAAATTATTTTTAAAAAATCTACTCCATACTTATTCTGTAATTGTTAAAGCTAAGAAAATGTTCCATTTAGATTACAATAAAAAAGAAAGCCTCTTATGAGGTTTTCTTTTTCATAACAAATTATGCAGCCATTTTAATGAAAAATATTTCATCTGGATCTTTAGGTTTTTCTTTAAAAGAAATAGCCGGATTATTAATATGCATAATAGATTTCCAATGTCCAATTTCATCATCATTGATGAATATACAAGTCGTTGGAATTTCTTCAGTCCCATACCAGAACATTTTTAAGTAGCCATAATAATTATAGCACTTATCGCTGGACTGCTTTAGGACTGCTATAACATTTTCATGAAGAAAAATCCATGAATTTTTAGTCCGGTCGCCTAATTCTGCCAGAACTTCACTAGGCAATTTGTCATGTGGTACAACTATTACATCTTTTTTCATACGCTTTCCTCCTTAGAAGTTTTAATAATTAGTACCAAAAATGCAATATATAAATATATTATACTATATTTTTATTACTATTTCAAGTTAAATATGCATATTTCTGCAGCCAAAAAATGGTTTTTTATGAAAAAAATAAAGAGTTAAAGAAACTAATCTTTTAACTCTTTACTTATGAAAGCGTAAGTTTGTAATGAAGTTTGTTTGATTATTAATTAAGTATCAATAATCATTTTAAGTATAGTGTAATATGTTATTTCATCTGGTTGATCGTCATTTGTCGTAGATAGATTTATGTTGAACAAGCTTTTCAAGAAATCAATTTTTTCTTTTGTTGTTTTAAAATCATAGTTATCCATAATGATTTGATCAGCCTCTTCAACAGTCAATGAAAATTCGATTAACCGTCTTATAACACTCCTACTTGCTCTCATTTACCTTCCTCCTTCAAATAATTATTTAGAAGTTTTCCTTCTAAAGTTTACCTTTTAAAGGTGTAGCTATAAGGTTACAAGCGGTATTATACAAAATTCTACAAAAAAATGCAAACTTTTATTAACATTAATTTTAAAACTATTGACAATTTTTTATCTTATTTGATAAAAATAATAAAGTAATAAATATTACTAATTCATTTTTTAAAGGAGTGGAAATGAAACATCTAATTGATATTAAAGATTTATCTGTCGAAGAAATTGATGACTTAATAAAAGTAGCTAAAGATATCATCGCAAACAAAGAAAAATATTCTCACAAATGCGATGGTAAGAAAATAGCTACTTTATTTTTTGAGCCAAGTACAAGAACAAGGCTAAGTTTTGAAGCAGCAATGCTTGATTTAGGAGGAAATGTTATAGGATTTTCCGAAGCATCATCTAGTTCTGTATCAAAAGGAGAAAGTGTGTCAGACACAATAAGAGTAGTTGGAGGATATTGTGATATTATAGCAATGAGACATCCAAAAGAAGGAGCTCCATTAGTTGCATCAATGAAATCAATAGTTCCTATTATAAATGCTGGAGATGGCGGACATAACCACCCTACACAGACATTAACTGATTTATTAACTATTGATTGTGAAAAAAATAGATTGGATAATTTAACAATTGGACTTTGTGGGGACTTAAAATTTGGTAGAACAGTTCACTCACTAATTACAGCTATGTCAAGATATAAAAATATCAAATTTATCTTAATTTCACCTAAAGAACTCGTTATTCCAGAATATATCAAAAAAGACATATTAGAGAAAAATAATATTGAATACTGTGAAACAAATGATATTGAAGAATATATGGATAAATTAGATGTGCTATATATGACAAGAGTTCAAAGAGAAAGATTTTTCAATGAAGATGATTATGTTAGATTGAAAGATTATTATATTTTGAATAAAGATAAATTAGTAAATGCTAAAGATGATTTATGTATTATGCACCCATTACCTAGAGTAAATGAGATTTCAACAGATGTAGATGATGATAAAAGAGCTTGCTATTTTAAACAAGCCGAATATGGTAAATACATTAGGATGGCACTTATTTTAAAATTATTGGAGGTTAAATAATGAATATTGATAGTATAAAAGATGGAATTGTAATTGACCACATCCAAGCTAAAATGGCAATGAAAATATATGAAGCATTAAATTTTAATAGTTTAGACTGTTCTGTTGCTATTATTACAAATGCACGAAGTGAAAAAATGGGCAGAAAAGATATTATTAAATTAGATAAAAACATTAAAATAAATATGGATATGATTGGATTTATAGAGCCTAATGCAACAATTAATATTATAAAAGATTATAAGTTAATAGATAAATACAAAGTAAAATTACCAGAGAAAATAGTAAATATTGCAAAATGTCAAAATCCAAGATGCATTACTTCAGTAGAAAAAAATTTAGATCAAATATTCTTACTTACTGATAAAGAAAACCGAGTATATCGTTGTAAATATTGTGAAATGAGTTTAAAATAAAAAAGAAACCTCTTTGAGGTTTCTTTTTAGATTAGGTTAAATAATTTTGTCTTCTGCCTTTAAAGGTAAATAATCACCAGATTTGGTTTTGACAATTGTTGTGTAGCCAAGGTCTTCAATGCTGGAAAGTATAAATTCAGCCCTGCAATTTTTTTTGCAGCTATCCTTAGCTTGTTGAAGCGTCATCTTCTCGCCTCGGTAGTACCAACCAGAAACATTTTTCTTTTCTCCTTTAAGAGTCTCACCTTCTATGACTGTTACGGTTTTATCAAAAAAACGAAAACCAATGCAGTCATCTGAAAGTTTGATATTCTTAACTAACCGTCTAGGAATCTCGCTGACGGAAGTCTGGTTAATGATGTTTCCAGGGTACAGATACTCAACATAGTGTTTTACCATAGTAGCCTCCTAATCCTTCAGCTCGTTACTTTATATAGTAACAATCACTAAATGGGTACATTTATTATATTTCGCTGTACCAACGAATAATAATTATATTATACTACACTTTACATAAAAAATCAAATTTAATTAAAATAATATCTAAATATAATTGATATTTTATGTAAATTATGTTATAATAACAGCATAAAACTGCATATTCATAAGACTACACCATATAAGGGTAGCAGAATTAAAAGGAGATACCTATGTCAAAAATTGATTTATCAGGTTTATCAACAAATAATTCTGTATCTTTATTTCATAAAGATATTGGAATTAAAGTTACTCGGCAAAAAGACGGAACTATTGTAACTGAAAAAATCAATTCTATGAACTCAATGAAAGCTATGATGCAATTATTAAAATTTATATTTGTATTTTCGCTTTTTAGAGAGTGCATCTATCTTTTCAATTTACCAAAATTACTTTATCATGTGCCAACTGCTTTTTGGATAATTTATACATTAATTGCTATAATTATTGTAGCATCAGATAGCAATCTATGTAAGTATCATGGAGCAGAGCATAAAGTTATTAATTGGTATTGCAAAAAACACAATGTCGCAAATCTTGAAAATATCAGAAGAAGTTCTCGGATAAATGTACAATGTGGCACAAACTTATTAAGTACAATTGTTAGTTTTCAAATAATTTCATCAATATGTTTTAGCTATTTTGGAATTCATGTTCCTGAAATTATAACTGCAATTTTACCATTGTATGTATATGGCATTTTCCCCTTTAATGCTCTTGGATTACTTACACAATTAATTACAACATCAAATCCAACTGATGAGCATATATATGTTGCAGTTGTAGCATTAAATGCCCTAACCGATGAACTTCTCAATAAACAATGACAAATCTCCTTGTAACCTGTTGAAACAATATTTCAGCAGGTTATTTCTATTTTTTCTATGATTTTTGCAGTAGTCAGCTGTAATGGCATTATAGAGTTTGTTAAATGGGCTTGGGAACACGATTGATAACAACAAAAATAATATGGGACACAGCTTTTTATTACTGTATCCCATACTTGAAACGTTACTTTTCTTCGTCTTTGTCATAACCGCAAACCAAGTTAAGTACAAGGCCAGCGGTTGCTATTATACATGCTACTCCGTATAATATGCTACCATACTGCACAGCCAATCTCAAAGAAGAACCTACTCCAATTCCGAGTGCTATACAGATAAGCAAATGAGTTTGATAAGACCGTTTCATCATAACCAAATCCTCCTTTTTATTGTTCGGAGGTTTGCACCTCCAAAAGTTTACCTTTTCAAAGGTGCAACAAAATGTTACTAATTTAATTATACAGCATTTTACATAAAATTGCAAGTTTAAAGCTCTTTTATTGACTTTCTATAACTATCATGATATGATTTGCTTGTAACTTTTGAAGACAAAAACATGCAGCAGACAGAAATTGATAGAGGATGTAAATTGCTTTATCAAATTACAGAAGATGGAAAATATTGCATTGGATGGGGATATAGAAATGTTCCTGAAGGCTGGCTTGAATATCCTTCCAAAAAGGATTTATTATGCAATGTATTGATGAATATATGAGTTTCGAAAAAGATGGAATAAAAAATCCGAATTATGGTATTGTTTATTTCAAGCCTTATACATGCTTTTATTCTAAATAAAGGCATAAAAATTTAATTGCAATAAAAAAGACCTTGTAAAACATTGATATTTCAATATTTACAAGGTTTATTTTTTTGGTGCCAACGACGTAGATATTTACAACTCGTTGGTTCTCTTGACGATTGATATAAAAATCAATCAATTTATTAAAGTATATCATATTTTTAATAAATTGCAATAGTAGAATTAAAATATTATGTTTTAGAATTTTATTTTTCACAATAAAAAAAGAAACTTCTTTCTTTGAAAAGAAAATACATTTTTCTTTTTTTACGGCTTGTTTTACTAGGTAGTGCAAAGATTCCAGACTCATATGTTCAGACCGTACTCAACATCAGCCAAGATAATAACAAAGTTGCTTCCAGCATGAACGACAAGCTCAGGATTCGTTACCTAATTTTAATGTTTTAACTCATTAATCATATTTATTAAAATTTCTTCGTCCTTTAAAACTCTCATAATACTAATTTTCTTTGTATTATTATTTTCATACTTATATGGCAAATGATAATCTGAGGTTATCTTATAGTTATATTTAAAATTCCCTATTAGTTTTATATATCCTAAACTTAGCTTTATTTCTTGAAGTTCTAATATTTCATAGTTATAAACATAATAATTCATATTACGACTTTTATAAATTCTAATATATTTGTTTTCTACATCTACAGAAATTTTTTCTAAATCTTGATTTATATTTGTAATAGTTCCAATAAATCCCTTAATTACATTCATTGCACTAAAAACTGCAATGCCTGCGAATATAATAAAAACAAACATATTTAAAATAAGAATTATGTTATCAAATTTTAATTCCATTACATAATAATACCAAAATAAACTTAGTATTAGCGAGGGTATAAAATATTTTAACCAATGAATAATATAATTTTTTATTAGCAACTTTTTATCTACATTGAATATTTTTTCCAATATATATTAGCCCCTTTCATAATAAAGTCAAGTATTTTCTATACAAAACTTTATAAATTTTTTATTATTTTATTAAATTAATTCACAATAACTAGTAAATTGGTTAAACTATATTTTGTTCTATAAGTTCGGACAGATATGTTTTGGTTTAGGCGACGTAAATATTTACAACTCGTCATTTGCTCTCTTAACGATTGATACAAATATCAATCAATTTATTAAAGTATATCATATTTTTAATAAAATGCAATACCCACGTCTAAAAAAAATTGCAATTTTATGTAAAATATGGTATAATTAAATTGTAACATTTACATTGTTGCCTTTGAAATAAACTAATTTCGGAGGCATAGTCCTCCGAACAATAAAAAGGAGGATTTCCATGAAAACTTTAAACATTAATTCTCAAGTACGGATTAAACTGACGCCTTGTGGCATTGAGAAACTCAAGAAAAAGCATAAAAAACTTCGCTCATTCTGCCCATCTATTGGCGATTTTAAACCGCCTGAAACAGATAAGGATGGCTATTGTGAAATGCAGTTGTGGGATGTCATGAACATATTTGGCGAAGACATGTATAATGGCAACATGAATTTGCCTTTTGAAACTAACATTCAAATCGACGATGCAAAGTTCGAAGCAGAAGGCGAAGAAGATTAAAGTGTTTAAAGGCTTCTGCACACTCTATGTATATGGAGTGTGCAGTTTTTATAATTAAATATTGTTGAATAAATATAAAGCAACTTTATTTTGTTCTGTTGTATCCATTTCCATAAGTTTAGCCATTGCAAACATTACAATTTTATATTTTCCAAAGTTTATAAGTGTAGTTCTGTATTCCTCATCTATGCTTTTTAACATATTGTCAAACTTTTCATAATTTTCTTTAGTATTATATATAAGACCAGACCATTTGCTTTGGCTCATACATATAGCTAATCTCAACTTGTTTTTTATATCTAAATTATTTATCATATTTATTAAATCTTTTACTTTTTCGCTTTCCATATTTAAATTTCCTCCATTCTAAAATCTTGTATCATTGTTTTTCTTTCTGTTTTTTTCATTTTTCTTCTCGTCTGGTATAGTTACTTTTCTATAAATGTTATTAGCAATTTCATTATCATTGTCATCAAAAATACCATTTTTATATAAGTCATCACTAACAATTTTATAGTTATTATCTTTATCATAGCAAATTCTTTTGTGGAAGTGGCTCATAATATTATGCCAAAAGCCTTTGAATTTTTGTACTTCCTGTTTTAGTTTCTCTTTTTCAGTTTGTAATTTTTCTATAACTTTATCTTTTAGAGATAATTTGTTTTTTAGATTGTCTATTTCATCTTCTTTTTGTTC
>CANQCW010000040.1 GCA_947591055.1 uncultured Clostridia bacterium
AAATACTACAAAAAGTTGAAATTTTATATAATTTATGGAAAAATGGTAAGCTTGGTGGCGAAGTTATGCCTGAAGATGCAAATCCACATTTAGAAAAATCATCGATAGAAAATTATCTTTATTTTACATTACCTATGGCTTTGAATTATCAGAGAAATTCATATAAATTATGGCAAAGTGCGTTAGAGACATATAATGATAAAGAGACAAAATTTGTGTTTGAACCTAAAAAATGTTTAGAAAAATCTTTTGAAGAAGTACAAAGAGCACTTATAAAATATAAGATAGCATTACAAAAACAAAAGCAAACTGAAATATGGTTATCGTTATGCAAAACATTTGTAGAATTATACGATGGAGACATTAGAAAAATGTTTGACCAATTAGATAATGATGTTGATAAAATAAGAAATTTTATTCAAAAAGAAAATAAAAAGAAATTTCCTTATTTATCTGGAACAAAAATATGTAACTATTGGTTATATGTAATATATCAATATACTGATAGAAAATATAAAAATATTGAACACCTAACAGTTGCACCAGATACACATGTAATTCAAGCAACACATAAATTAGGACTAATAAGTGATGAAGAATTAAATAACAATGATGTTCAACTCATAGTAGTTGATAGATGGAATGAATTATTTAAAGGAACTAAATACAAACCAATAGATATACATACACCTTTATGGTTATGGAGTAGGAATGATTTCAAGGAGGTAAAGTAATGAAAGTATTATTTGCAACAACAAATCCAGCAAAAATTAAAAAATATGCAGAAAAACTAAAAGAAAGAAATATAGAAGTATTAACCATCAAAGACTTAGGAATAAATATAAAGCCAAAAGAAACAGGGAAAAATGCAATAGAAAATGCATATATAAAGGCAAAAGCATATTATGATGAAACAAAAATAACAACAATAGGAATGGATAATAATTTATATATAGAAGAATTACCGGATGAAAAGCAGCCAGGAACTCATGTCAGAAGAATAAACGGAAAGGAACTAAATGATGATGAAATGATTGAGTATTATTGTAATCTGGTTAATGAATATGGAGGAAGATTAACAGCTAAATGGGTATATGGAATGGTAATATATGATGGTAAAGAAGCAAAAGAATATAGCTGGAGCAAAAGTAATTTTTACTTTATAAATAGACCTTGTGAAAAAAGAAACCCAGGTTATCCATTAGATTCAATATCAATTATGCCAGAATGCAATAAATATTTTGTTGATTTAACGGAAGAAGATAAAAACAAAGAAAATTATAAAGAAGACGATGTTATTGATTTTATAGTAAATAATGTATAAAAACAATAATAAAAACTCTTTGCAAACTACATCAACATTTCTATTACCTTCAATTTGAACTGTTGGGAATTTCCCAACAGTTCAATCTCTATATAGTTCTTTTTCTTCAAATAAAAAAGTTTCTATTTCTATTTTATTATTTTCATCTTCATAAATAATTAAATCCCCTTTAGATAATTCGTTCAATAATATCATCCTTCTTCACAAAACTTTTGTTTGTATTATAGCAAAAATTAATATATAAATCAATATTTTTTAAAAATTTCTACCTTTGCTCGCTTCTAATGCTTCTTGATTTATATATTGATAACTTAAAGAATTTTTATTACTAAGAACAGTTTTTCCTAAATTTTTTTCTATATCTTCTCTAGCAACCTTTGCAGCATGTCCACCCATTTTTGCAACTTTTTTATTTTCTTCCAACCCATAAGGTCTATGTTCTTTTGCAAGTTCTTTTGTAGCTATTTCTCCTAAATCAGTTAAAGCTATTTCCATGTCAGTCATATTGTCTCTTAGAGATTCTTTTCTAATATTTTTATATTCTTTATATTCATTAGCTTTCATACCTGACCAACTTTTATAAATTTCATTAGTTAATATAGCATAATCAAGATTTCCTTTAATTCCGTTTTCCTTCCATATATCTGTTAATTTGTTTCTGTCCAAAATACCTTTTAATCTCTTTTCAATCCATTTATCAGAATATCCTCTATTTCTATAATAATTAATTGCTCTATTTATAGCAATTTCAGGGTCAAATATCTCATCAATTCTATCACTTCCCATTTTTGCAAGCCATAGCTTAAATGGTTCTGCTTTACTGCTTGGAACTGATTCAATAAGTCTTAGAATTCCTTTAGTATCCAATGTATCAGTTTCTCTGAATTTTCCATCTTTTGCTTTCATTTTTAACTGTACGATATTTTCGTACAGTTGACTACCTTCTTCAATTAATTTTCTTTTTAAATCCGACCAATATCTTTTAGGTATTTTACTATCTGTTAGAGCACCTATAACATCTGTAACACTAAAAAAATAATCTCCTTTTGTAGAATCCCAAATACTTCTAATTTCTTTACCTTCAAATAAATTTGAAATTGTATCTAACTTGTTGTTTTCCAATATAAATTCTCCTTTCTGTAATTAATAGTTTTTCTAAAATTTATATGTATTATATCAAACATGTGTTTCTAATTCAATACTTATTATAAAATTTTTTAAAGTCGCAAATTGTGAACTTAAACGAAATTAATATAAATGCAGGACAAGAAAATAACTGGTCGCAAATTGCGACCAGTTCAAAAAATGATAATGGCAAGCATAGAAGAAATAGAATTTATAGAAAATATAAATAAAAATAATAGAAATTCAGAAATTACATTAAAAATAAATTGCGATTGCGGAAATGTAACGATAATTAATAAATAGGCTAAATTATAATTTTCAAAGATGATAAAAAATAATCAGAAAAATAGGGAGAAGAAAAATTATTCTTCCCCCTATTTTGTTAGTACTTTCGTCGAAAACAATGATCTTCAATATCTACTCGTACAGTAGATGTCATAACTCTTGCATACAATGGAGTATTTTTGATTGCTTTAGGATTTACAAAATATAAGGCTCCTCCTTCCCAATAAGATGAGTCGTAAATACCTTCCGAATAAGCTTCATCACGTAAAAGTGTCTCAGTTATATTGGAACCAGACCATGCCTCTGCAACGGCCTGCTTAATTTCTGTAGTAATCTTATCTTCAGAAACTTTTTCCCCATTTGAAAGTCTAACATCTTGTCCATCATAACATGGAGAGAACTGATACTTATCAAAAATTGTATCATTGATGTTATCGGGAAAATCAGGACACTCAATTCGGTTAAATACTACTTCTGCAACAGCTACCTTACCTTCATAAGGTTGATTACCGGCTTCTGCATAAACTAATTTATACAAATTATCTATTTCATCAGGTGTCGGAATATAGATACTTTCAGAAGAATAAATCTCATCAGAAATTGTTGATAAAGTTTCGTATTGATCATTTATAGTTCTGATTTTTTCGTTAATCTGTTCCGTTTGTTCCTGTAGGTAATCATTATACTCGTCTAATTTAGACAAGCTTTCGCTAATGGCGTTTTCTCTTTGAGAAATTTCATATTCTTTGTCAATAAGATTTGATTTCTCAATATTAAGCTCAGTCTGTTGCCCAATTAAATTAATAAAAATAATTAAATTGAGAAGCATACCTCCTATAAAGAATAACCGTTTAATGCTGCTTATACTAAAACCTCCTTCGATTGTTTCTACTGTGTTTTCGTTTGTTGAATTAAATAAATGCATAGTTCTTTGAATCTCCTTTTCTTTTTTGGTTGTTTTGGTTTATATATGTAAAATCTATTCAAAATATGAATAGATGAAAGGTGGATAATAGGACTGTAATTAAAGATACATCTATATTAAAAGTACATATTTAGATCATCACGGCGAAATAAAATAAATAATGCACTATACTTTAATATAACATAAAAATGAACAAAAATCAAGCTAAATTGTATTTTTTTGTTAATATATTAGAAAAAATGTTTAATTATTTAAATGAAAAAAATAGCTAAAAGCCTTTAAATTAAAGGGGTATGAAAGCTAAAAAATTTTTCAAAAAAAACCTATAAAATATTGCTTTTTTGTACAGAATATAATATAATTAATAATGTATATTTAATAAGTACTGGAGAAGAAAAAATGGAAAAAATTAAAAATATGAAAAAATTTGGAATAATATTAATAATATTTTTTATTATAATGGCAATTTTTAACACAAGCAGTTTTGCAACACATACAACTAATGGAAAATATTTAGGACTATACAATAAAGGAAATGGTAGACCTACAGGCTTTTATACATCAGGAACAACTAAAGGTAGTAAACAAAATATACCAATAATAAAAATTGTAGAATATACTAGCCAAACAGGATCTACTGATGTTAGTAAACAAAATCAAGCAATATATTGTTTAAAAGATGGAGTTGGATTTGGAGCAGAAGGCTCTCAAGAAATAGAACACTATACAGAATATTTTGATTTAAAAAATCCTAGTTCAATTGATCAAGCATATAGAAGTGTATTACCAAGTGATAGTAGATATAACCAATTAATGTGGCTATTAGATAATATTTGTATACCAGAAGATGAGCAATCAGTTCAAAATTTATTAGATAAAGCAGATGCAACTGATTTTAAAACATACATTACAAATTCACAAGAACAAAAAGATATTTTAGAAGTAATTCAACAAGCTGCTATTTGGTACATCACAAATGCAGGAGATGAATATCAACCAAGCAAACATGAGACATTTCATGTTGCAACTGGAAATGGAGTTACATCAACAAGTATAGGAAGCAAATATCAAATGGAAGAAGTTGATGGTCCTATTGCAAACATTTATGAATATTTAATTGATGGAGCAGAAAGCAACAGCAGTTATGATTATACATCTACAGCAGGAGGAGACGCATTATCTTTTGAAAAAAATAAAGCAACAGTTGATTTTGCAAATGGATATGTTTTAGTTGGTCCATATAAATTATCAGGAAGTAATTATACAAACTTAAATGTAAAAATATTAAATGGACAATCAGAAATAAGCACAGCTACTATAGTAGATAGTAATAAAGCTGAAGTTCAAGGAAGTTCAACAACTGAAAAAATAAAATCAATTATGGGACAAGAATTTTATATAAGATTTCCTGCAAATACTTCAGTTTCACAAGTAAAAGTACAAGTATCAGCTGAAAGAGAAGAAAAAACATTAACATACTGGTCAGCACCTACAAATAGTAAATCTCAACCAGTAGTAATTGTAGAAAATAAAATGATACCAAGCAATTTTGAAGATACTAAAAATATAACTAAACCAAATTTTGACTTGGCATTAAGAAAATTTATTACAGAAATAGATGGAAAACAAGTAACTCCTTCTAGAGAACCACAAATTACACAACAATACTTACAAGCTTTAGCAACAGGAGATTCATCAGCATTAGATAGTGGAACAACATCAAAAAAGACTCATACAAAAAATGCACGTCCTGTAAGTGTTGGAAGCAAAATTAGATATACAATAAGAGTTTATAACGAAGGTGAAATAGATGGATATGCTGAAGAAATAACTGATTATTTACCAAATGGACTAGAATTAGTTCCACAAAGTGAAAGTAGCATAAATGCAATGTATCGTTGGACAGAAGATGAAAATAATAAAAAAGTTATAAAATCAGATTATTTATCAAAAACTCAAAATGAAACAGCAAACTTAATAAAAGCTTTCGATAAAAATCCAGCAAATGGTCAATATACTTTATATTACAAAGATATTGAAGTAGAGTGCAGAGTAGTAGCTACTGTTGGAACAACAGATACTCATTTAAAAAATGTTGCTGAAATAACAAAAACATACAACGATGAAAATGTTCAAGATAGAGATTCAACACCAAATGATTTAACCGAGAGTCAAAAGAATTCTTATTCTCCTGGTACTTCAACAGAAGGTAAAGGATATGAAGATGATGATGATTATGAAGACTTAGTATTACAAGGAAAATATTTTGATTTAGCTTTAAGAAAATTCATAACAGGTGTTAATGATACAGAATTAAAGACAAATGGAGTATATGACAGAGAACCTAAAGTAGATGTGACTCCATTACTAAATGGTGAAACTACAGCAAGTTATAAACATGTAAAATCACCAGTAAGTGTTTCTGCAGGTGATATAGTAACATATACACTTAGAATATATAATGAAGGTCAAGTAGATGGATATGCAGATGAAATAGTTGACCATTTACCACCAGAATTAGAATTCTTACCAGAAGATGAAATTAACCAAAAATATTTATGGACAATTGATAGTTCAGACAGAACACAAAGAACAATTAGAACAACATATTTATCTAAAGAGCATGATGAAGATAATGTTATAAAAGCATTTGATCCAACAAGTGATTCATTAGATTATAAAGAAATACAAATTAGATGTAAAGTTGTTTTAACAGCTCCAACATTAAAGAAAATTACTAATATAGCAGAAATTACAATAAGCAGTAATAATGAAAATTTAACTGATAGAGATAATGAAAAAAATGTAACATTACCACAAGATAGTGATCTTCCAGATTATAAAGGTAATGAAGAAAATAAAGATGATTTATCAGATGAAAATTATCATTATAAAGGACAAGAAGATGATGACGATTTTGAAAAAGTTATATTAGAAAAATTTGATTTAGCATTAAGAAAATTCATAACAGGTGTAAATGATGAGCAAGTAAATACAAGAATCCCAACAGTTGATACATCAAAATATGGTACAATTGTTGATGGAAAAGAAATAACAGATATGGAATACAAACACTCAAAAGATCCTGTAAGAGTTGCTAATAATGATGTAGTAACATATACAATTAGAGTATATAATGAAGGAACAAAAGATGGATATGCAGCAGAGATAAAAGATGATATACCAGATGGATTGGAATTTTTACCAGAAAATGAAACAAATCAAAAATATAAATGGGTAATGTATGACAAAGATGGAAATGTAACAACAAATGTAAAAAATGCAGTTACAATTGCAACAAACTATTTATCAAGAGAAAATGAAGAAACAGAAGGTATGTATTTATTAAAAGCATTTGATCCAGAAACAATGGATACTCCAGATTATAAAGATGTAAAAATTGCATTTAGAGTTATAGAACCAAATACATCAGATAGAATAATAACAAATCAAGCTCAAATAAGCAAAGATACAGATAAAGATGGAGAAGATGTTGATGATATAGATTCAACTCCAGACCAATGGAACGAAGGCGAAGATGATCAAGACGTAGAACATTTATATGTAAAATATTTTGATTTAGCTTTAAGAAAATGGGTAAGCCAAGCAATATTAATAGAAGATGGTATACAAAAAGAAATGGATACAGATCACTATGCTGAACAAGATCCAGAACCAGTAGTAAAAGTAGAGCTAAATAAAGATAGAATTGAAAATACAATAATTAAATTTAGATATCAAATTAGAATTACAAACGAGGGAGAAATAGAAGGATACGCAACAGAAATATCAGACTATATACCAGATGGATTAAAATTTAACCAAGCTGACAATCCAAAGTGGAGAGAAGAAAATGGAAAAATAGTAACAGACCAATTAAAAGACACATTATTGAAACCAGGAGAATCAGCAACAATTGAAGTATTACTAACATGGATAAATGGAGAAGATAATTTAAATCTAAAGGTAAATGTAGCAGAAATAAGCGAAGATGAAAATCCATCTGATTCACCAGATATAGATTCAACACCAAATAATAAGAAAGATGGAGAAGATGACATAGATGATGCACCAGTTGTATTAACAGTTGTAACAGGTATAGCACAAACATATATAGCAATTATAGCGGGAGCTGTGTTAATATTAGCAGCCGGAGCATTAGTAATAAAGAAATATGTAATCTAATTTAACAAAGACAAGATGCTAAGTAATTAGCATCTTGTTTTTTGCTTGTAATTCAATAAAACATTGTATATCCATTAATAATGGCTTGTTTAGAGTATAAAAAACTAAAAATAGTTAAAAATATTTAATAAATTGTAAAAAATTATAAAAAAAAGTTTACTTAAAAAAATCGTTATGCTATAATGCAAGCAATGGAATAAATTAAAAGAGGAAAAATAATGAATCAAATTTTATCAATGGGTGGAGAGCCACAAAAGAAAATTAAAGAAGTAAAAAATGAAGAAAAAATCGAAAGAATTGAGAGAAGACCTATACAAAACGAAGCAATAAATAGGGCAAACTATACAAGTGATAAAGTAGATATACTAAAGATTTTAAAAATATTTTGTTTCAGTATTATATTATTTGGCTTAGTTTTAATAGGAGAATCAACTTATGCAATAATACAAAATAATGGAAATAAAATTCAGGATAATATTGAAGTTACAGCAGACAGGATGGGAAAAGAAACAAAAATAGTAGTAAATGCTGAGCAATATCCAATTAAAGAATTCTCATATAAATGGAATGATGGTGAACCAGTAACAATTGATGGAAATGGAACACTTTCATTAGAGACAGTTATACAAATTCCAAATGGAAATAATATTTTAAGGATGACAGTAACTGATAATTTTGGAAATAAAAAGAATTTCCATAAACAATATTTATATGATAGTTCAGATGTAAGTAAACCTGAAATTGAAATAGCAATAAATGGTCCAAAACTTAATATAAAAGCAACAGATGATACAGGAATAGAATTTATAACATACGCTTGGAACAAAAATGAAGCTATAAGAGTAGAACCAGAAGAAAATAATTCAAAAGAAATTAATGTTACTATAGATGTTCCATCAGGACAAAACAAACTAACAATAATTGCAGTAGATAAAGAAGGAAATAGAGAATCAAGATCAGAAAATATTATTGGTGATACAAAGCCAACATTTACACTATCTAAAGATGGTAAAAAAATCATTTTAAGAGCACAAGATGATGAAGGAATAAGCAAAGTATCTATGACAATAGATGGAGAAACAAGAGACAGTGGAGAAGAACCAATAAATCAAAAAGAAATATCAGTTACATGGGAAGTAACAAAAGGAACTCATACAATTTCATTTAGTATAATAAATGTAAATGGTTTAGAATCATCAGGAGAAGTTACTACTGAAATCTAACTTATGAAAGGAGCTTTATCGTGAAATACATTTATGTAGTTGATAAAGAAGATGATTTAGAGGCAAAATTAGAAGAAACATTTAAGCATGAAAAAGAAACAAAAATAAAAAAAATACTACCAAATCAATTTGATATAGTATTAAAAAATATTCCTGATATATTGGTTTTAAATGAAGATAATATAGAAGGTAACATAATAGAATATTGTAAAAATGTAAGAAATGACGAAGATAATTCTATTACACCTATTATCATTGTGTCTTCAAATAAAGATACAAAGCATATTGTTGAAATATTAAAAAATGAAGTAGAATTATATTTGGAACAGCCTATTGATAAAGATATATTATATTATAATATAAAGAACTTAATGAGATTACTAAATTCAAATAGGATGGTAAGCCCACTTACAGGACTTCCAGGAAATGTTCAAATTCAAGCTGAAATGAAGAAAAGGTTATCAAATAAGCGTGAATTTGCTATGCTTTATATAGATTTAGATAACTTTAAAGCATATAATGACACTTATGGATTTTCTAATGGAGATGAAATTATTAAATTTACTGCAAAAGTAATACAAGACAATGTTTTAAAAGATGATAATGAAAGAAACTTTGTTGGACACATAGGTGGAGATGACTTTATAGCAATAACAGAAAATGAGGACTATGAAAAAATTAGTCAATCAATAATTGCAGAATTTGATGCAGGACTTTCAAAATTTTTCAATAAAGAAGATATGAAAAGAGGATTTTTGGAAGTAGAAAATAGAAAAGGAATAATGGAACAATATCCATTAACATCAATTTCAATTGGAGTTGTAGATGTTGCAATAGGAAGATTTAAAAATACATTGGAAATAGGAGAAGCAGGAGCGGCAGTTAAGCATCTTGCAAAGACAATTTATGGTAGTACATACGTAATAGACAGAAGAAAAAATAGGAACGAATTATATGATAAGGCAAATAAAAAAATAGATAAAAATTAATAATAAAAGAAAATGCAAAAAATTATTAAAAAACATTAAATTTTTTAATAAAAAGTATTGCATTTTCTTTTTTGTTGTATTAAAATTTATTTGAAAGTGGTACAAAGTGGCTTAAAGTGGTAGGAGGTGAACAAAAAGTTGTTAATTGGGGAATACGAACATTCTCTAGATGTCAAAGGCAGATTGATAATGCCAGCAAAATTAAGAGAAGACATAGGAGACAAATTCATAATAACAAAAGGACTAGATGGATGTTTGTTTGGATTTTCACAAAAAGAGTGGAACAACTTTGAAGAAAAACTAAAAACATTACCATTAACCAATAAAAATGCCAGAGATTTTGTTAGATTTTTCTTATCAGGAGCTATTGAGTGTGAGATAGATAAGCAGGGAAGATTTTTAATAGCAGCAAACTTGAGAGAATATGCAGAATTAGATAAAGAAGTTATGATTACAGGTGTTGGAACACGAATAGAAATTTGGGATAAAGAAAAATGGAAAAAATACAATAGTGAAGAAAATCTTTCAGCAGATCAAATTGCAGAAAATATGGCAAATCTCGGGATGTTAGGTATATAACTTGCAAAAGTTTATATAAATTTTTACTAAAGATAAAGCAAACAAAAGAAAAAATTTACAAAAGAAAAATTAAAAAAGTACAAAAGATAAATTTCTTAAAAGAAATAAGTTTTACAAAAGAAAAAAACTAAAAATACAAAAGATAAAATAAACAAAAGAAAAAAATAAGCTGAACAAAAGATAAAATTTTAAACTAAAGAAAAAATTTCAAAACAAAGACAATTTGAAGATTCGAACAAATGAAATAGTAAAATTCAAAAGATGTCTATTTCACTAAAGAACTCTTAATATACAAAAGAAATAAAACAAAAGATAAAAAAGAAGTTGGCATATATTTATATATGCCAACTAATGGAATTAAAAGAGGTGTTATTTTGGAATTTAAACATATTCCTGTT
>CANQCW010000041.1 GCA_947591055.1 uncultured Clostridia bacterium
GAAATTGTTATCATGATATAAATCAATTCTGTGTAGTTGATATGAGTAGTTTTTACTTAGATATAATAAAAGATAGATTATATACAGAAAAAGCAGATTCAACTGCAAGAAGAGCAGCACAAACTACAATGTATTATATTTTAGATAGTTTAGTAAAAATATTAACTCCAATGATATCATTTACTGCAGAAGAAATTTGGAAATCAATGAGACATACAAAAGAAGAAAATGTAGAAAGCCCAATGCTTACAGATTATCCAAAACCAAATGAAAAATGGGATAATGAAGAACTTTCTAAAAAATGGGAAGAAATCATAAAAGTAAAAGACATAGTTGCAAAAGAGCTAGAGCTAAAGAGAGCTGAAAAGGTAATAGGAAATTCTCTTGATGCAAAAGTTACAATTTATGCTGAGGCAGATGAATATAAATTCTTGAAGGAAAATGAAGAACTTCTAAAAACAGTTTTAATAGTATCAGGATTAAAAATAGAAGAAAATAATAGAAAACAAGAAATAAAACTTGGAGTAAAAGTAGAACACGCAGATGGTGAAAAATGTGAAAGATGCTGGATGTATGATGAACATACTGAAGAGGGACTTTGCCCAAGATGTAAAAATGTTTTAGAATAAAATATAGCAAATATAAAAAATTACGATTTTAGACTTAAATCTAAAAAGGAAAATTTTAGAAATCTAATTGACAAAGTAGAAATAATATGATAAGATTAAATTAGCTGTAAAAAGCAATGTTATTCGAAAGACGACATTTTAACATTTCCGTATAAGCTTAAAGCTTATACAAAAAAGCCAGGTAGTATCGTTCACTACCTGGCTTTGACTATGTGTTAAAATTAGGCTTAAAGTATTGAAAATATAAGAATTTTCTGGTAAAATAGATGGGTAAAATATAAAAATATAAAAAGGAACAAAAATGGAATTAAGTGAATTTAATTATGATTTGCCTCAAGAACTTATTGCACAAGTACCAATAAAAGATAGAGACGAATCAAGACTTTTAGTTTTAGATAGAAAAAATAAAACAATAGAAGATAAAATATTTAAGGATATAATAGATTATTTAGAGCCAGGAGACTGCCTAGTTAGAAACAATACAAAAGTTATACCAGCGAGACTTTATGGGAAAAAAGAAACAGGTGCAAATGTAGAATTTGTTTTGTTAAATAATATTGAAGGCGATATTTGGGAAACAATGGTAAGACCAGGAAACAAACTTCATATAGGCACAAAAGTTATATTTGGAGATGGACTTTTAATAGCTGAAATAATGGATACTTTAGAGGATGGAACAAGAAAAGTAAAATTTACATATCAAGGAATTTTTAATGAAATATTAGATAAAATTGGACTAATGCCACTTCCACCATATATACATGAATCTTTAAAAGAAAAAGACAGATATCAAACAGTTTATGCAAAATACTTAGGCTCAAGTGCAGCTCCAACAGCAGGCTTACATTTTACACCAGAACTTTTAAAAAAGATAGAAAATAAAGGTATTGATATTGCAAATGTAACTCTTCATGTTGGAATAGGAACTTTTAGACCAGTAAAAGAAAAGAATATAGAAGATCATCATATGCATACAGAACATTACTATATAAAACAGGAAGATGCAGATAAAATAAATAAAGCAAAACTTTCTGAAAAAAGAGTAATATCTGTTGGAACAACTTCTTGCAGAACTTTAGAAACTGTTGCAGATGAAAAAGGATTAGTAAGAGAAACAGAAGGAGACACCGGAATATTTATTTATCCAGGATATAAATTTAAATGTGTAGATGCACTTATAACTAATTTTCATCTGCCAGAATCAACCCTTTTAATGCTAGTTTCAGCATTTGCAGATAAAGAATATATATTAAAAGCATATAAATATGCAGTAGATAATAAATATAGATTTTTTAGCTTTGGAGATGCAATGTTTATAAAATAAGGAATATAATTTATGAATAAAAATTATAAACAAGAAATTAAAAAATTAGAAAAAGAAAGAAAATGGGAAGACATATACAATCTTTATGGCGAAGATGAGTATGACAGAATATTAAATAAAGCAATGTACGAAGAAATAAAAGAAGTTCGAGGAACTTTTAGAGCAATGCTATGGAGATTTAAGAATATTATGCTAAATATGGCAAAATTTATTGGCATAGAAACCGGATTTGCATTTTTAGCACTTACAACAGTAGATTCATGCGATACATATAATATAATAAAAGAAAATAAAGAAGTATATGAAAGTGAAATAAATGCATATAATCAAAAAATCTCTAAATATTCAGAAGAAATTAGGAATATGAACTTAAGTGATATTCAAATATTTATGAAAGTTATGGATGATATGTGGCACAATATAAAGGGATATGCTGACCCTGAAAAAGATATAATAGGATATTTGGAATTATCTATAGCAACAGAAGAAGGATATGGAGTTTGCAGAAATATGGCAAGTGATGTTGCAAAAAAATTAAATGAAATTAATCCAAATTGGAATGCTAGAATTATGTGTGTATTAGTGCCTGAAGAAATGGAAAATCTACCAATAGCTGATATAAAAAGAAAAAACGCGAATAAAGATGAAATTATAGAATAAAATAAATCTAATAAAAATATACAAAACGAAAAAATAATAGATTTAATACAAAATTCATCTGAGGAGAATAAAACAACAGTAATAAATTTAGCAGAAGAAAAAATTATAGATTTTAGTGAAAGTATATCAGGAAACCATATGGTAACATTAGTTGATATAGATGAAGATAATATTACATTAGTATTAGACCCAACTAATCCAGGATTAGGTATATATAAAAATGGCAATATTATTATGTTTAATTCAAATGATGGACAGGATATAGAATATAAAGCAAAGGAATATATAACAGCTACAATGTTTAAAGGTGGATTAAATGGAATCAATTCTACAATTGAAGAATATGCACAAAGTTTTGCAAAACCTAAAATTACTATGAAGGAGTTAAAAGAAAAATATGGATTAGAAGCTCAAAATAAAGCTTTGAAGGAAGTACGAAAAAAATGTGAAAATAAAACAAATATGATAAATAATTCTAAAAATTTAGATAGATTAGTGCAGGAAACAAAAGAGAAATTAAGCGAAAATTCTTATGAAAGTCAAAATATAATGGAAAATAGAGAAGAGGAAGAAAGATAAAATATGAAACCAGCAGTAACTTACGAATTATTACACATAGATAAAAATTCAGGAGCAAGAAGAGGTATTGTTCATACTCCTCATGGAGATATACAAACTCCAATATTTATGCCAGTAGGAACTCAAGCTACAGTAAAATCAATGACTGTAGAAGAACTAGAAGAAAATGGAGCACAGATAATACTTTCCAACACTTATCATCTATACTTAAGACCAGGAAGTAAATTAGTAAGAAAAGCAGGAGGACTTCATAACTTTATGAGATGGGACAAGCCTATACTTACTGATAGTGGAGGTTTCCAAGTATTTAGTTTAGGTGATTTAAGGGAGATAAATGAAGAAGGAGTTGAATTTAGATCACATTTAGATGGAAGCAAACATCTTTTCACTCCAGAAAAAGTAATGGAAATAGAAGAAGATTTAGGTGCAGATATTATAATGGCTTTTGATGAGTGTTGCCCATATCCATCAACATATGAATATACAAAAAATTCTATGGAAAGAACAACAAGATGGGCAAAAAGATGTAAAGATGCACATACAACTGAAAATCAAGCATTGTTTGGAATAATACAAGGTGGATTTTATGAAGACTTAAGAGAAAAATCTGCAAAAGATTTAATAGAATTAGATTTACCAGGTTATGCAATAGGAGGAATTAGTGTAGGAGAACCAAAAGAAGAATTTATTAAAATGCTTAAATTTACAACTCCACTAATGCCAGAAAATAAACCAAGATATTTAATGGGAGTAGGTACGCCTGATTACTTAATTGAAGCGGCACTTGCAGGAATAGATATGTGCGATTGTGTACTTCCAACTAGAATTGCAAGAAATGGAACAGCAATGACATCAAAAGGAAAGGTAGTAATAAGAAATGCTACTTATGCAGAAGATTTTACTCCACTAGATTCTCAATGTGATTGCTATACATGCAAAAACTATACAAGAGCATATTTAAGACATTTGGTAAAATGCAATGAAATTTTAGGTGTAAGATTACTTTCAATTCATAACATAAAATTCTTGACTAATTTGATGGAAAGAGTTAGAATTGAAATTGAAAATGACAATTTAATCAATTTTAAAAAAGAATTTTATGAAAAATATGGTTACACAAAAGAGGAGGAATAAAAATGGATTTAATGCAAGAAAATCCTATGCAAGAGAAAAAGGTAACAAAAGTAAAATTATCATTTGTTATAGTTATAGTATTAATAATAATTTTACTAATTGCTGCAGCAGTAATCTGGCTATATTCACAAAAATTAAAAAATGAACTATTTAAAGTTAATATAGATGGTTTAGCTAATGCTAAAGCAAGAAATCAAGATGGATTATTTTTAATTGAAGATGGCGAAGTATATACTTCAATAAGTGATATTTGTTCTTATATTGGTTATACCTACTATCCAGGAGGATATGGTCAATATTCAGAAGACAGAACAAAATGCTATGTTAATAATTCTAAAGAAATAGTTAGTTTTTCTTCAGGTTCAAATGAAATAGTAAAATATCCATCAAATGATGGACAATCACAAACTTTCGAAATTGATAAAGATATTTTGCCAAGAGGAGAAAAACTTTATATTAGCGCAAGTGGGTTAGAAAGAGCTTTTAACTTATCATTAACATATAGTAGTGAAAGCAATACATTAAATATTTTTACACTTCCATACCTAACGAATTATTATGAAACTAATATTCCTGGAGCAAGTTTAGAAAAATCTAAATTTAGCGACATGGTAAAATTTAATAATGAAAAAGCTTTACTAAATAACTTAATTGTTATACAAGATGAAAATACAGAACTATATGGTGTAGCATCATTAGACTCAGCAGGCGTATTAACTACTGTTATATCAACTAGATATAATCAAGTAGAATATATGGAAGGAACATCAGATTTTATTATAACAACTGAGGATAAAAAAGTTGGAATAATAGGCAGTGATGGTATGACAAAAGTTCAACCAGACTATGACTCTATAGATGTAATAGATAAAAATGCAGGTTTATATCTTGTATCAAGCAATAGTAAGCAAGGTGTAATAAATAGCAATGGTAAAATAATAATACATCAAGATTATGATTCTATAGGTTTAGATCAAGGATCATATGAAGATCCAAATGTTACTAATAGATATTTATTGTTTGGAAACTGTATTCCTGTTAAACTTAATGAAAAATGGGGATTGATAGACATAAATGGAAAAACAATAGCTCCAATTCAATATGATGGTATTGGTTGCAGAACAGTAAGAGATACAGGAATTAGAAATACAAATCGTATTGTTATAATACCAGAAATAAAAGGAATAGTAATAAAAGTTGACATGCTAGGGGAAGACGGAAGAACAATAGTAGAAAAATATGGAATTATCAGTTCAACAGGAAAGCCAATGATAAATATTGTGCTTGATGAAGCATATATGACTACAGTTTCTGATGTAACAACTTATTATGTAACATATCAAAATGAATCAATAGATATAGTAAGCTGGTGGTTAGAAAGAGTTGCAGAAGAAACAAAGAATACAGGAAAAAATGTAAATCCAGGTGAAAATACTAATGAAGTAACAAACGAAGTAGGAAATGACTTAGTAAGTGGAATAGCAGATGAAAATACGGTTGAAAACACTAATGACAATACTGATCAAAACAATGAAGAAAATAATCAAGAAGATACAAATGATCAAGCTCAAAATGATAATGGTGAAGAAAATAGTCAAACTGAAGTAAACAATTAATAGAAAGGAGAATATGCTAGAGAAATCTAGCATATATCAAATAAAAAATGAGCGTAAAAGATATTCTAACAACCTTAGTATTAGTTGCAATAATTTTTCTAATATATTATATGACTTATTACGGAAGAAATAAAGAAGCAAAGAAAATAAAAAAAATGCAAGATGAACTTAAAGAAGGGGATAAGATTATTACGTACTCAGGATTAGCTGGAATAATTGACAAAATAGAGGAAGATAGGATAATCTTAAAAACATATCCTGATAATGTAAAAATATCAATTGAAAAATGGGCAGTAGCAGGATTAGATGATAGAACTATAGATTAGTAATAAAATTTAAGCACTTCACATATATTTGAAACAAAGAAATTTAATTGCCAAAAACAATTAAAAGCTTATTTAGAAAGGTGGAGTGTATATGGAAAATGTAAAAAAATTGGAGGAAAATCCAAAATCAAGCAATATTATAAAAATACTTAAAGGAAGTTTAGTTTCAATTATTTTAACATTAATATTATTATTAATAACATCATTAGTTTTGACATATACAAATGTATCAGAAAATATTATACCAACAGCAATTATAGCGATATCAGCTGTAAGTATATTAGTTGGAAGTATATTAAGTTCTATGAATATAAAGAAAAACGGATTATTAAATGGAGCACTTGTTGGTGGAATTTATATGATAGCTATATATATACTATCAAGTGTGTCAATAACCGGATACTCAATTAATACAAAAACATTTATAATGCTTGCAGTATCAATATTAGCAGGGATAATAGGTGGGATAATAGGAGTAAATATACATAAATAAAATTAGGAGGAAAAATGAAAGCACAAAAAAAATTAAACATAGTTTTAGTCGTATTAGTAATTATACTAGTATCAATAGTATCATTTGTAGGAGTTTATCATGTAGAAAAAAATCAAATGGTAAATATAATTCCTAGTTATAAACTTGGAACAAATATAAGTGGATATAGAAAAGTAACATTAGAAGTACATGATGATTCAGAAGATATGGATTCAGAAACAGTAACTCTTGAAGATGAAAATACTATATCTGATGAAAATGCTATATTAACAAATGAAATAGAAGATGAGAAAACAGAAGAAACATCAACAGAAAACAATGTTGATAATTATAAAAAATCAGCTGAAATCTTTAAAAATAGATTAAAAAGTTTAAAAGTAGAAGACTATAATGTAACTGTAGATGAAAATACTGGAAAAATAGAATTAAGCTTACCAGAAAATGATCAAACAGATATAATATTATCTGATTTAGCAAGTGTAGGTAAATTTGAAATTACTGATACAAATACAGGTGATGTTTTACTTACAAATAGTGATGTTAAAAATGTAACAGTAGAAACATATTCACAATATGGATATACAGTGCCATATATGAATATAAACTTTAAATTATCAGGAGCAAGTAAATTAAAAGATATTTCTGTTGAATATAATGAAAATGCTGTTATAGAAACAAATACAACAGAAAATGAAGTAGCAAATGATATTACAGAAGAATATCCAGAAAATGCACCATCAAATGACACAGAAGCAGAAGATGAAGAAAGTAATACAGTAGCTAAGACTGTAGATTTAAAAGTAGATAATACAACAATGCTTTCAACAGGATTTTCTGAAGTAATAGATAATGGATCTTTACAATTAACTATGCAATCAGCATCAGATGAAGATGCTTTAAAAGAATCATTATATGGTAGTTATAATGTAGCAGCAATAATTGAAAATGATCCATTACCAATAGAATATGAAATAACACAAAATATTTATGTACAAGCACCAATTCAATTAAATAATATATATATAATGATGTATGTATTAATTGCTATAGCAATTGTTTTATCAATATTAATGATAGTAAAATTTAAAATGAAAGGATTATTAATGTCAATTCTTTCAATAGGATATGTAGCAGTTCTTTTACTAGCAATTAGATATACTAATGTTATATTATCTTTGGATGGTATATTAGCAATAGGATTAACTTATATAATAAATTACTTATTTAGCTATATGTTATTAAAAAATATAAATAATAAAGACATAAGAAGAGACGAAAAAATAGAAAAATATAATAAATGTATGAAAAAATATGTATTTATATTAATACCTTTAGTTATATTAGCGTTAATATGCTGCTTTGTAAATTGGGATTCAATATATAGCTTTGGTATGATAATGTTCTGGGGAATATTTATAAGTGCAATGTATAATTTAATAGTAACAAACTTGCTAATTAGAAATAAATAACAAAGAAAGGAGATTATTGTTATTACTAACAATACTAATAAAAGATGAAGGAAAAAATATTATATGTAGCATTATCAATAGTATTTATTGTTGCACTAATATTGACAGCAACAATAGGATTAAGAGTAGATTTAAACTACGCAGAAGCAAATACTATAACATTTACAGTTGGAAAAACTATAAATTTAGATGAAATTAAAGATATTGCTAAGCAATCTTTAGGAAATGAAGAAATTCTTGTTCAACAAGTTGAACTTTTTGGAGATAGTGCAATAATAAAAACAAGACAAGAAATAACAGATGAAAATATAAATAATTTATGTGCAAAAATCAATGAAAAATATGAAACAGAATTAACAGCAGGAGATTTTGCAGTTGATCATGTATTAAATACAAGATTAAGAAATGTAATTGAGCCATATATAATACCAATAGGATTATCAACTCTTTTAATTGTTGCATTTTACGCAATAAGATATAAAGGTACAAAAAAGATGATAGGTTTGATAAAATATTTAATTATGGCAGAAGGACTATTATATAGTTTATATGCAATTGGAAGAATTCAAGTAAATGAGATGACTATGCCTATTGCGCTTGCTTTATATACTTTAGTAATTATGGTATATTCATTTAAAAATGAAATGGATTTAGACTTAAGAAAATCTAAAAAAGATAAAGATAAACCAGAATAATAATATAAAATGAGGTTAAAAAAAAAACACTTTTTTGGCCTCTTTTTTTGGTTAAAAAAGATTATAAAGGGGGATTTCATATGGAAACAAAATTTATTTTTATAACTGGAGGAGTATTATCAGGATTAGGAAAAGGCATAACAGCTGCATCATTAGGAAGGTTACTTAAAAACAGAGGATATAAGGTAGTAAATCAAAAATTTGATCCATATATAAATGTTGATCCAGGAACAATGAGTCCATATGAACATGGTGAAGTTTTTGTAACAGATGATGGTGCAGAAACAGATTTAGATTTAGGACATTATGAAAGATTTACAGATGAAAATTTAACTACTAATTCAAGTATAACCAGTGGAAAAATATATCAAGAAGTTATAGAAAAAGAAAGAAGGGGCGATTATCTAGGAAAAACAGTTCAAGTAATTCCTCATATAACAAATGCAATAAAAGAAAAAATTTATAAATTCGAAAAAGAAGGAGTAGATATAGTAATAACAGAGGTAGGAGGAACAGTTGGAGATATAGAATCCCAACCAATGTTAGAGGCAATAAGACAAATGAGTTTAGAAAATAAAGAAAATAGATGTTGCTATATCCATGTAACATTGCTTCCTTATATAAGCGGGTCAAATGAGCTAAAATCAAAACCAACTCAGCACTCAGTAAAAGAGTTGCAATCATTAGGAATTAAAGCAGATATTTTAGTAACAAGAGCAGATAAACCAATTCCAGAAAATATGAAGGAAAAATTAGCTTTATTTTGTAATGTAAGAAAAGAAAATGTTATAGAAAATACTACAGTAAATAATTTGTATGAGATCCCTTTAATGCTAGAAAAAAATGGACTAGCAAATGCAGTATGTAAAAAATTAGAACTTAAAAATAAAAAGCCTAATAATGGTAAATGGGAAAAAATGATTCAGGATATTTATAAAATTAGCCCAAAGAAAAAGGTTAATATAGCAATTGTAGGAAAATATACACAGTTAGATGATTCATATTTATCAGTAATAGAAAGCATAAAACATGGAGCTTTAGCAAACGGAGTAAATGCAGATATAAAATTAATTGATAGTGAAGAAATGGATAAAAAATCTGCTAAAGTACAATTAAAAGATGTAGATGGAATTGTAGTACCAGGAGGATTTGGAGAAAGAGGAATAGATGGTATGATTGCAACAATTAGATATGCAAGAGAAAAAAATATACCTTTTTTAGGAATATGTCTTGGGATGCAGCTTGCAGTTGTTGAATTTGCAAGAAATGTTTTAAGATATAGAGATGCAAACTCAGAAGAATTTGATGAAGATTCAAAACATCAAGTAATACATATAATGTTAGAACAGAAAATGATAGAAGAAAAAGGCGGAACAATGAGATTAGGAGCATATCCTTGTATGTTAAAAGACTTTAGTAGTATGAAAAAAATCTATGGAAAAAAGAATATATCAGAAAGACATAGACATAGATATGAATTTAATAATTATTACAAATTTAATATTGAAAAAGCAGGATTAGAAGTAGTTGGAACATCACCTGACAAGAAATTAGTTGAAATCGTACAACTAAAAGGACATCCATTTTTTGTAGGATGTCAATTCCATCCAGAATTTAAATCTAGACCAGATAGACCACATCCATTGTTTTCAGAACTATTAAGAAAAGCCAAAATATATAATCAAAAAACGAATAAAAAAGTAGTAAAAGGTTAAAATTAAAAATCCAAATACAAATGTGAAAGTTTTGTGAAAATTAATGGTTATTTAAGTTTCGGTTTTTTTTGAAAAAATAGAAAATAGTTATCCACAGAATTATTACATTTTCATTAAAATAGAGAA
>CANQCW010000042.1 GCA_947591055.1 uncultured Clostridia bacterium
AGCAATATAGAGTATTGAAATAAGAAACAAAATATGATATAAAAAAAATAGCCTTAATAAAGGTTTATTAAAAGAACCCGAAAAAAATTAAAAATCTAAAAAAATATAAAATTAAATTGGAATCAAAAAATTCAATAAAATAAAAGCTTTAAAAATTTCTATCAAAAGTTCCCCTACAAAAAGTTTATGCTATCTAAGTTATGTTTGAATTTTGACATTTACATAATATTGTAGTATAATAACATTAGATGGTATTTTACCAATGTAGTAACCTTTATAAGTTCTAACATTAAGTTAGACTTTGTAAAAATTTTAATTTAAATTGGAGGTAATTTGTATGGAAAAAGATTTTGAAAATGCAATTAAGCAATGTAAAGAGCTACCACAAGAAAGGCGGGATTTATTTCTAAAGGAAAATTTAGACAATGTAGGTATGGTAGAATTTGCACTTTTAATAGGTGCAGATATTACAGTAGATAACAACTATCCTATTCGCAGGGCAGCTAAAAAAGGCTATACTAATGTAGTTAATCTTTTAATTAAAGCTGGTGCGGATATTACCGTACAGGACAACTATCCTATTCGCAAGGCAGCTGAAAACGGACATACTGACGTTGTTAAACTTCTAATTGAGATTGGCGCGGATGTTACTGCAAAAAACAACTATTCTATTTGCAAGGCAGCTGAAAACGGACATACTGATATTGTTAAACTTTTAATTGAAGCTGGGGCGGATGTTTCTGCTGATAATGACTATCCTATTCGTATGGCAGCTATGAACGAACATACTGACGTTGTTAAACTTTTAATTGAAGAAGGCGCAGATGTTTCTGCTAGAAACAACCATGCTATTCGTATGGCAGCTGATATAGGATATACTGATATTGTTAAACTTCTAATTGAGGCTGGCGCGAATGTTACCGTAAATGACAACTATCCTATTTGCATTGCTTCTCAAAATGGACATACTGATATTGTTAAACTTTTAATTGAAGCTGGGGCTGATGTTTCTACTGATAATGACTATCCTATTCGTGTAGCAGCTGTAAATGGACATACTGATATTGTTAAACTTTTAATTGAAGCTGGGGCGGATGTTTCTGCTGATAATGACTATCCTATTCGTGTAGCAGCTGTAAATGGGCATATTGATGTTGTTAGACTTTTAATTGAGGCTGGGGCGGATGTTTCTGCTGATAATGACTATCCTATTCGTATGGCAGCTATGAACGGACATACTAACGTTGTTAAGCTTTTAATTAAGGCTGGGGCTGATGATAGTTTACTTCGTTGATTAAGCAGTCTGCTAGATGAAATAGCATCTTGCAAATCATATTCAAACGCATAACCATGCAATAAATTCCAGTGATTTTTTCACTGGGATTTTTATTTTTCTTAATTGACATTTACATAATATTATTATATAATACCAACCTAAGGTATATATTACCTATGTAGTCACCTTTATAAGTTCTAACATTAGTTAGACTTTGTAAAAATTTTAATTAAAATTGGAGGTAATTTGTATGGAAAAAAACTATGAAAATGTAATTCAGCAATGTAAAAAACAATCAAAAGAAAATCGGAATTTGCTTTTAAAGCAAAATTTAAACGATGCAAGTATAGTAAAATTTGCACTTTTAATAGGTGCAAATGTTTCAGTTGATAACGACTATCCTATTTGTTATACTTCTGAAAAAGGATTTGCTGACGTTGTTAAAATTTTAATCGAGGCTAACGCGGATGTTTCGGCTGATAATGACTATCCTATTCGTGTGGCAGCTGCAAATGGGCAGGCTGATGTTGTTAAGCTTTTAATTAAGGCTGGTGCAGATGTTACCGCAAAAGACAACTATCCTATTCGCTATGCTTCTGAAAATGGATATACTGACGTTGTTAAACTTTTAATTGACGCTGGTGCGGATGTTACCGCAAAAGACAACTATCCTATTCGTATTGCAGCTGAAAATGGATATACTGACCTTGTTAAGCTTTTAATCGACGCTGGCGCAGATGTTTCGGCTGATGATAATTATCCTATTCGCTATGCTTCTGAAAATGGACATGCTGACGTTGTTAAGCTTTTAATCGACGCTGGCGCAGATGTTTCGGCTGATGATAATTATCCTATTCGCTTTGCTTCTGAATATGGATATATTGACGTTGTTAAGCTTTTAATCGACGCTGGCGCAGATGTTTCGGCTGATGATAATTATCCTATTCGCTATGCTTCTAAAAAAGGATATACTGACGTTGTTAAGCTTTTAATCGACGCTGGTGCGGATGTTACCGCAAAAGACAACAATCCTATTTGTGAGGCATCTAAAAAAGGATATACTGACGTTGTTAAGCTTTTAATCGACGCTGGTGCAGATGCTTCTGCTGACAATAACTATCCTATTCGTATTGCATCTGAAAAGGGATTTGCTAATATTGTTAAAATTTTAACTGATGCTAATCCTAGTGCTGATGTAGATGTTGATGATAACTACCCTATTCGCATTGCATCTGAAAAGGGATTTGCTGACGTTGTTAAAATTTTAATTGAAGCTAAAGCGGATGTTACGACTGGTGGTAGTAATTATCCTATTTGCATTGCATCTCAAAAAGGATATACTGAAGTTGTTAGGCTTTTAATTGAGGCTGGCGCAGATGTTAACGCTAATGATAATTATCCTATTTTCATTGCTTCTGGATATGGATTTACTGAAATTGTAAAACTCTTAATTAAAGCTAAAGCGGATGTTACGGCTGACAATAATTTTCCTATTCGTATTGCATCTGAAAAAGGATCTACTGATGTTGTTAGGCTTTTAATTGAGGCTGGCGCAGATATTTCTGTAGATAAATATAGTCCAATTTTCTTAGCATTAAAAAACAAACATATTAAGATTGTAGCGATTTTAATTGATGCCATTGAAAAATCTAGCAAAAACTATACAGAAAAATAAAAACTTATAATTTACAATAAATTCCAGTGATTTTTTCACTGGAATTTTCATTTTTATTAATTGACATTTACATAATATTATTATATAATACCATCCTAAGATATATTTTATCTATGTAGTAACCTTTATAAGTTCTAACATTAAGTTAGACTTTGTAAAAATTTTAATTAAAATTGGAGGTAATTTGTATGGAAAAAGACTTTGAAAATGTAATTAATCAATGTAAAAAGCTACCACAAGAAAGACGGAATTCACTTCTAAAGAAAAATTTAGACAGTTCATGTATGGTAGAATTAGCACTCTTATTAGGTGCAGATGTTACCATTGATAACAACTATTCTATTTGTTATGCTTCTAAAAATGGACAAACTGACGTTGTTAAACTTCTAATCAAGGCTGGTGCGGATGTTACCGCACAAGACAACTTTCCTATTCGTCTAGCTGTTCTGTACGAACATACTGATGTTGTTAAGCTTTTAATCGATGCTGGTGCGGATATTACTGTTGATGGCAATTATCCTATTCGCATTGCTTCTGAAAATGGATACACTGACATTGTTAGACTTTTGATTAAAGCTGGTGCGGATGTTACTGTTGATGACAATTATCCTATTCGTGTTGCAGCTATAGGAGGATATACTGATGTTATCAAACTTTTAATTAAGGCTGGCGCGGATATTTCTGCTAATAATAATTCTGCTATTTGTGATGCATCCGAAAAGGGATATACTGATGTTGTCAAACTTTTGATTAAAGCTGGTGCGGATGTTACCGCACAAAACAATTATCCTATTCGCATTGCTTCTGAAAATGGATATACTGACGTTGCTAAGCTTTTAATCGATGCTGGGGCAGATGTTACCGCAAAAGACAACTATTCTATTCGCTATGCCTCTGAAAATGGACGTACTGATGTTGTCAAACTTCTAATTAATGCTGGAGCGGATGTTACCGCAAAAAACAATTATCCTATTCGCATTGCTTCTGAAAATGGATATACTGACGTTGCTAAGCTTTTAATCGACGCTGGAGCAGATGTTACTGCAAAAGACAACTATTCTATTTGTAAGGCAGCTGAGAACGGACAAACTGACGTTGTTATACTTCTAATTGAGGCTGGCGCAGATGTTACCGCACAAAACAATTATCCTATTCTTATTGCAGCTGAAAACGGATATGCTGACGTTGCTAAGCTTTTAATCGATGCTGGTGCAGATGTTACCACACAAGATTACTATCCTATTCGTATGGCAGCTGAAAACGGATATACTGGTGTTTTTAGGATTTTAGTTAATACTTTATTAGCTAATGCGGTAAATAATTGATGTAAACTCTTTTCAATCAAACTTAAAAAAGTACACATGCAATAAATTCCAGTGATTTTTTCACTGGAATTTTATTTTAAAATATTAAATTTACTACTTTTTCTTAGTAATCGCTAATCCATCTCCAATATCAAGTATTTCCGTTTCTAAATCTGGATTTTCTGTAATTAATTTTATATATTCTCTTAAATGATTTACAGCTGTTCTTTGTTTATGCTTATTATAATCACTTAATACATATCCTTTATACAAAACATTATCAGCAAATATAACACCATCTTTATTTAATAGTCTTAATGCCTGTTCTAAGAAAAATGGATATTTTGTTTTTGCTGCATCAATAAATATCATATCATATTTATCATTAAGCTGTGGAAGTATATCTACTGCATCTCCTTCATATATATTAATACTATAATCGTTTGATACATTTTTTATATTTTCTTTTGCTTGTTTTATCATTTCTTCATTACGTTCTATTGTATCTATTCTTCCACCTTTTTCTAAAAAGCTAGTAAAACATATTGCAGAATATCCTACTGCTGTCCCTATTTCTAATATTTTATTTGCTTTTTTATCTTTCATATAATCTTTTATTTTATTTAATGTAACGTCCATTATTATTGGAACATGTTCATTTAATGCTTTTTCTTTTATATCCTCTAAATAACTCATATCTCCAACATTCCTTTATTTATATACGATATAATAGATAGAAAAATCACCCTAAGGCAATTTTTCTATCTATTAATTAATTTTCTTTATTTTCTCTTCTTGCTTCTCTTTCTCTTGTTTTTGAATCAAGAATTTTCTTTCTTAATCTTATATTTAATGGTGTTACTTCAACTAGTTCATCTTCTTCAATAAATTCAATTGCTTGCTCTAAAGACATTTTTTGAGGTGGTACTAAACGAAGTGCATCATCAGAACCTGATGCTCTAGTATTTGTTAAATGTTTTTCTTTACATACATTTACTGATATATCTTCATCCCTTGGGTTTATTCCAACAATCATACCTTCATACACTTGTGTACCTGGTCCTATTAAAAGTTCTCCTCTAAGTTGTGCATTATACAATCCATAAGTAATTGATGTTCCAGCTTCAAAAGCAACTATAACACCTTTTGTTCTTGATTGAATTTCTCCCTTATATGGAGCATATTCTTTAAATACGCTTGACATCCTTCCTTCACCTTTAGTATCAGTTAGAAATTCAGTTCTATATCCGATAAGTCCTCTAGCAGGAATCTCAAATTCTATTTTAGTATGACCTGATTCTGCTGGTTCCATATTTACCATTTCAGCTTTTCTTCTACCAAGTTTTTCTATTACTGTACCAACTGAATCGTCTGGAATATTTACACTTAATGTTTCTATTGGCTCACTTTTTACACCATCAATATCTTTGAAAATAACTTTAGGACGAGAAACTAAAAGTTCAAATCCTTCTCTTCTCATTGTTTCAATTAATACAGATAAATGTAATTCACCACGACCACAAACTTCAAAGCTATCTGCTTTTTCTGTTTCTTTAACTCTTAAAGATACATTTCTTTCTAGTTCTTTAAATAATCTATCTCTTATATGTCTTGATGTAACAAATTTTCCTTCTTTTCCAGCAAGAGGTCCATCATTTACGCTAAATGTCATTGATACTGTTGGTTCGTCTATATTTACAAACTCAATCTTTTCTGGATTATCTATATCACATACAGTTTCACCTATATTAATATCTGATATTCCTGAAATTGAAACAATATCTCCAGCCTTTACTTCTTCTGCCTCTACTCTTTTTAAACCTTCAAATGTAAATAATTTTGCAATTTTTCCTTGAACAACACTTCCATTTTCTTTGCAAATACTTACTGATTGTCCAGCCTTTACAACTCCTCTTTCAACTCTTCCTGAACCTAATCTTCCTAAATAGTCGTCATATCCAATATTTGAAACTAATAATTGTAAAGTTCCATCAACATCACATTTTGGTGGATCTATCTTTTCAATTATTGTATCAAATATGCAATTTACATTGTCTGATTCATCAGATAAATTCATTTTAGCAATTCCATTTTTTGCAGAAGCATATATTACTGGAAAATCTAGTTGCTCATCACTTGCTCCTAAATCAATAAATAGCTCTAGAACTTGGTCAACAACTTTAAGTGGTTGAGCTCCCGGTCTATCTATCTTATTTATTACAACTATTGGTTGCAAATTTAACTCAAGAGATTTTTTTAACACTTCTCTTGTTTGTGGCATTGGACCATCAAATGCGTCAACAAGAAGTAATACTCCATCTACAGTTTTTAAAACACGTTCAACTTCTCCTTCGAAGTCAGCATGTCCTGGAGTATCAACTATATTTATTTTTATATCTTTATACATTACAGATGTATTTTTTGAAAGTATTGTAATTCCTCTTTCTTTTTCTAAGTCGTTAGAGTCCATTACTCTTTCTTCTACTTGTTCATTTTCTCTAAATACGTGGCTTTGATGCAAAAGTGCATCAACTAATGTAGTTTTTCCATGGTCAACGTGTGCAATTATTGCAATATTTCTAATTTTATCGTTTATCATTATTTTATCCCCTTTGTCTGTTATTACATTTTTTATTTTTCTAGACTACTATATTCGCTTGAAGTTCCTTCAAGTTCTCTTATTGAAAGCTCTAATTTTTTATTTTCTAAGTCAACATTTATTACTTTACAATTTACTTCTTCACCAATTTGAAGTTTTTCTTCTGGCTTAGATATTTTTTGTTCTGATATTTGTGAAATATGAACTAAACCATCTATTCCTTTTTTAACTTCTACAAATACACCAAATGGCATAAATTTTTTAACTTTTACTTTTATAATATCTCCTACATTTAAATCTAAACTATTCCAAGGGTCTTCTCCCTTTTCAGTATAGCTTAGTTTCATCCTTTTATTTTCTTTGTCTAATTCTTTAATTTTAACTTTAATTGTTTGACCTTGTTTTAAAATATCTTGTACTTTAGCATCTTTGTCCCAAGTAATTTCTGAAATATGTAAAAGACCTTGTACTCCGTTAATATCTACAAAAGCACCATAAGAACTTAAGCTAGATACTGTTCCTTCATACTCTTTTCCTACTTCAACATTACTCCAGAACTCTTCTTCTTTTTTCTTCTTTTCTTCATCTAATATAATTTTGCAAGAACCTATAACTTTGCGTTCTTTAGGATTATATTCAATTATTTTAAATCTTGCTCTTTCTTTATTTCCACAAGAAAGTGAACTTGGAATAAATACTCTAATTCCAGCTACATTAACTACTAGACCCTTATCATTTACACTTTGAACTTTCTCATCAAATATTTCATTATTTTTTACTTTATTTTCAAAAGCTTCTCTTAGAGATTTTTGTTGTAATTTTTTGCAAGATAAAAGAACATTTCCTTGACCATCATTTAGTTTTATAACTTCAACTTCTATTTTGTCTCCAGGGTTTAATTCTTTTTTAGGGTCAGCATTTTCATCATAAGAATATTCTCCCTTAGGAACTATTCCATCTGCTTTGTAATTTAAGTCAACAAAAATTTCTCCTTCACTATTTACTTCAATAACAGTACCTGTAGTTATTTTATCTAATTTTTTGTTCTCTTCAAAAGAATTGTTTAATAATTCTTCAAAAGAAAGATTTTCCTCATCCATTAATTTATCATCCTTTTCTAAACTTTTATAACTTAATAATATTGTAAATTCGACAGTGGCGCGTAGCGATTAACCGAGCTAGCGAGGGCGAATGGAGCAACAACCTTTAGGTTGCGTCGCGACAACAAGCCACAGAGAATTACAATATTATTAAATATATTATTTTATAATTCAATTAATTATATATTAATCTTTTTTATTTGTCAACATAATTATCTGTTCCATAACGTAATTACTAGCTTCATCAATCCAATTAGGATCATCACTTTTAAATTGTGTTATATCTATTGGTTTTCCATAATTTATATAAACTTTTGAAAAAGGTTTAAATGTTCCACTTATTCCAACAGGCACAATTTTTGCTTTTGCTTTTTCTGCTAAGAAAACTGCACCATTTTTAACTTTAACATTTTTCTCAATCCCTTTTCTTGTTCCTTCTGGAAATATTCCAAGTATTTCATTATTTTTTAAAGCCTTCAAGCACATTTTTATTGATGCTAAATCGTTTTTTCCTCTTTTTATTGGTATAACATCAAATATATGTCCTAAAAATGATATAATTGGAAATCTATATAAATCTGATTTAGCGACAAATCTAATTTTCTTCTTATTAAGAAGTACAATTGCTGCTGCATCTAGATAATTTATATGATTTGAACAAATTATATAACCTTCACCTTCTAGATTTTCTAATCCAGTTTTCTTTACTCTATAAACTATATGATAAAGTGATGCTAAAAAAACTTTAATAGTTTTTCTTGTTATTCTTTTTAAAACTGTATCTTTAGTTTGTATGTAACCTCTTTCAATCCATTTTGCATCTTTCTTTTTACTTTTTATAATTTTGTATAATTTATCTTCTACTTGCTTAATTGAAAGGTCTGATGTATCAATATAAATTGCATCTTCTGCCTGTCTTAAAGGTGCAACTTGTGCTGTTTTATCATTATTATCTCTAAATTCAATATTTTTTCTAACTTCTTCTTCTGTACTTTCTATCCCTTTTTCTTTATTTTGTTTTAATCTTCTTTTAACTCTCTCATCAACAGATGCATCTAGGTAAATTTTAACATCTGCATTTGGAAATACATTTGTTCCTATATCTCTTCCTTCTAATATTACATTTTTTCCTTCTGACATTTTTCTTTGAAGTTCAACCATAGACTGTCTTACTTCTAAAATGTGAGATACTTGAGATACATTGCTGTTTACAGGATCTTTTCTAATTTCTAAACTAACGTCTTTCCCATCTAAAAAAGCTTTATCTTTAGTTAGTTCAATATTTATATTTTTTAATATCTCTTTTATTTTTTCTTTATCTTCAAAATCAACTTTTTCTTTTAATAATTTTAATGTAACACATCTATAAGTTGCACCTGTATCTATATATAATAAATCTAATTTTTTTGCTAAATAGCTTGTAACTGTTCCTTTTCCAGTTCCTGCTGGTCCATCTATAGCTACTACAAAAGGCATTTTTTATTCCTCCTAATTAAAGATTTTTGGTAAATTTATTTTCTTTGCAATTATTCTCATAGATTTTACATTCATAGATGTTAGTCTTTCTATTTCTTTAATACATTTTTCTTTAAATTCTCCAAGTACAGATAATATGTTTATTCCATAATTAACTTCTGCTTCTATGTATATAGTTGGGCCTTCTTCTGAGTTATTAACTCTTACTTTTAATATTTCGTTTATAGCCTCATTTTTCTCTGCTAAATAATCTATTATCTGTCTAAAAACAGTATCAGAAATCGTAAAATTTCCAATATAATTAAATGTTGGTCTAATAATTGATTTTTCTGAAATGTATGGTTTATCTCCATATCCATTCATTTTAAATATTTGAAGTGGATCTAATAAAAAACCTGAAAAATCTTTTTTTATCTCAAATGTTGGAACTGGAATAACGTGTTTTCCTTCTGTTATTCTTATTCTTCTAGCACTATTGATTTCTTCTTCAGTTGCAACATCTGTAATATATATTGTCTTTTTTATTTCTGGTAATTCTAAGTTTTTAGCAATTTCACTAACCATACTATCTGATGTTCCTAAAATTAATATTGACTTTGGATTATGCCATCTAATTGCTCTTAACATTTCTTTTTTTTGATTTTCATTGATAAATAATGCCTTTTTAACTGTCTCAATTTTAGTTGATGCTTTTTTTGCAGAATTTCCTGCAACTATTTCATTATTTTTTACTAAAATTCCATCATCAATTATATATTCAATATCAAATTTGCTTGCAACCATTTGAGCTCTATAACTTTTGCCAGTTCCAGATGGTCCAACAAAAGCAAATACTTCAATATCTTTCAGCATTTTATTATTCCTCATTTTTCTATTTAGATTTTTTTGGATTTACCTATAAACCTTACTTTTTTGTTACTTTCTTTTTTGAATCATCATCTTCTTTTAATTCATTTATTTTTACATCTCTGCCGTGTTCTATTTTTTCCCAAGTAACATCTCTTTTAAATAAACATTTAAAATTAATAACTAACCAAGAGCCTAAGAATATCGGATACATTAATAATCCCTTCCACATTTTTTTAATAGGCTTTTTGTCCATTATCATAATCATAATTCCTGTAAAAATTGGAACAAAAAATGTTGGAATTATGTATTTTAAAATGTTCATAATAAACTCAGCTGTAGACATCTGCTTACTTAAATACACAACAGCATTAGAAAGTAAAAGTAACATTGTAACAACAAACATTGGCGCTGTTCCTG
>CANQCW010000043.1 GCA_947591055.1 uncultured Clostridia bacterium
ATGGAAGAAAAAATTTATCTATAACAAACTGGATATATCTTGCAGATTTTTATGCAATTGAAAAAAATATAGCAAATAAAATAATAGGTTTAGAGCAATATGAAAATATAAAGCAAATAAAAAGATTAGAAAGTAAAATAGAAAAAGTAAGTAATATAAAATTATCAGAAAAACAAAAAGAGGCAGTTGAAATAATTAATGATAATAATGTAGCAATTATAACAGGAGGACCAGGTACAGGAAAAACTACTATAATAAAAACAATTATAGACTTGTATAAGGAAGAAGGCAAAAAAGTTGTATTATGTGCTCCAACAGGAAGAGCAGCAAAAAGGATGACAGAAGCTACAGGAGAAGAATCAAAAACTCTTCATAGATTATTAGAAATAGGAAAATTTGCAGATGAAAAGCCAGACCCAGAAATGGAAGTAACGCCAATAGATGGAGATGTAGTAATTATTGATGAAGTATCAATGGTAGATATGTTTTTAATGAATTTCGTATTAAAAGGAATTTTTAAAGGAACTAAATTGATTTTAGTAGGAGATACTGACCAACTTCCATCTGTAGGTCCGGGAAGTGTTCTTAAAGATATGATTGACTCAAAAAGGATACCATATATTACACTTAATAAAATTTTTAGACAAGCTGCAAAAAGTAAGATAATTGTAAATAGCCATAAAGTTAATAATGGAATAGATTTCTTTGAAGAAAATGAGCAAAATAATGATGTATTGGACGACTTTATTTTTTTACAAGAACAAGACCAGACTAAAGTCCAACAAATGATAATAGATATGTATTCTAAAGATACGCAAATAATTACACCAACAAAAAAAGGAGAATTAGGAACAAAAGCTTTAAATAAGTTATTACAAGAAAAATATAATCCTTATGAACATTATAAATCAGAAAAAAAGTTTGGAGATAGTATATTTAGAGAAAATGATAAAATAATGCAAACAAAAAATAATTATGACATTGCATGGGTAAGAGATTTGGAAAGAGGAATAGGCATATTTAATGGTGAAATGGGACAAATTGTAGAAATAGATAATCAAGAAGGAAAAATAAAAATAAAATTTGATGATGACAAAATTGCAATATATGAAGTTTCAGAATTAGAACAGATAGAACATGCCTATGCAATAACAGTACATAAATCACAAGGAAGCGAATTTAATGAAGTAATATTTCCAATAATAAATGTTTCACCAATGCTACTTACTAGAAATGTACTATATACAGGGATGACAAGAGCTAAAAATAAACTAACAATGATAGGAAGTCAAAAAGTAATAAAATATATGATTAATAATGCTATTACCAAAAAAAGAAATACAGGATTAAAATATAAGCTAGAAATGATAGGAGAGTAAACACAATTAAAGAAAATATTTTAGAGAAATTAATCAAATTATTTTATCCAACTAAGTGTGGAAATTGTGGAAAATTAGGAGATTATATCTGTAATAATTGCTTTGAAAAGATGAAAAAATTAGAAATAAAAAGGCAATATAAAGAAATATTTTTTGGATATAATTATGAAGGAAGAATTAGAGAACTAATTTTAAAATATAAATTTGATGATAGACCATATTTGTATAAAACATTTGTTAAAATGTTATTAAAAAATAAAAAGTTGTGCCAATTTATAAAATCTTATGATATAATACTTTCAGTTCCATTGCATAAAAAAAGGCTAAAGGAGAGAGGCTATAATCAATCACAATTAATGGCTAGAGAATTGGTAAAAGAATATAATTTACATAACAATAAAAGTAATGATAAAAAAATAATCTATTATGATGATGTAATAGTAAAGACAAGAAATATCAAGCCTCAAAGCACAAAGACTTTAAAAGATAGAATACAAGATGTAATAGGAATTTACGAAATAAAAAATAAAGAAAAAATTATAGGAAAAAATATAATAATTTTTGATGATATTTATACAACAGGAAGCACTGTAAATGAATGTAAAAAAATATTATTAGAAGAGGGTGCTAATAAAGTAGGAATACTGGCGTTTGCAAAAGATTATATAGAATAAGGTTTATAGGAAATCCTTTTAAAAACCTAAATATATTTACAAGGAAAAGATATTTAATGGACGATTTAGTAGAAAGCATATTAGACTATATAAGATCAGATTATACAGATTACGCAATAATGATAAATGGAGAATGGGGTAGTGGTAAAACATACTTTTGGAATAATAAAATAAGAAATAAAATAGAATCAATGCAAGTAAATGATAGAAAATTAACAACTATCTATATGTCATTATATGGAATATCAAATTTAGAAGAAATAAGTAAAAAGATATTTATAGAAACAACACAATTAATGGATAAAAACTTAAAGAAGTTTATGGACTCAAATGGCCAAACGACTATTCCAGAATATGCAAAAACAGGATTAGATATGGCAAACTTCTTTGGAGTTACACAAAATGGAGACAAGATAGATTATGGAAATTTCTTTTCAACAGACGATAAAGTACTTTGCTTTGATGATCTAGAAAGAGCAAATGTAGATGTTATAGATATATTAGGATATATTAATAATTTCGTTGAACACGACCATATAAAAACAATAATTATTTGTAATGAAAAAGAATTATCAACAAAGTTAAAAAGTAACAATATAGAAATGAAAACTTTTATTGCAACATATCTTTTAGACAAGGAAAGCAAGCTACTTACAACAGATAAGCCAATGGTAGAAAAGATAAAAGATACAATAGAAGATGTATTTGATAAAGCAAATGATTATGAAAGAATAAAAGAAAAATTAATAGGTGAAACATTTGAATATCAACCAGAATTTGCATATATTATAAATGGTATTTTGATGAGATATGAAAAATACCCAGATTTAATAAGATTTTTAAAATCAAATACAGAGTTAATAACATCAACATTTGAAAAAAGTGGAACAAGAAACTTGAGAATTTTAAAACACGCCTTAGCAGATTTTAAAAAGATTTTTGATATGGTAACAGCATCATATCCAAATACAAATAATAGAGTTCTTCAAACAATGCTTATATTTACAATAGCAATATCTTTTGAAATTAAAGCTGGAAAAATAACAAAGGATAAATTTGTAAATGTTAAAGATAATGAAGAATATAAATCAATAGTAGTATCATCAAGAGTATTTATGGATAATAGACAATTCTATATAAAAGAATTTGATAATAACTATTATTATAACTTTAAAGCAGAATATAGATTTTTCAAATTTATAGAAATGTTTGTAAGAACAAGAATATTTGATATGAAAATATTTAAAAGAGATATGGAAGACATTATAAATACAATAGATACAAGTAATTTGCCAGGATATAAAAGACTTCTTACAGAAGAATATTGGAAAATATCAGATGATGAATTTCCAAAAGTTATCAATGATGTGTTAGATACTGTAAAAAATGGAAAAATGCAATTAATAGATATAGTAAAAATGTATGCTTATTTTATGTATTTCTTAAATAAAGATTTAATAATTTATGATGAAGAAACATTAAAAAGTACATTTATAAATGGAATGAATATTGCATCAATAACATCAGATTATTGCGAAAATCCAGAAGAAGAATTAAATGCAATATATGTTGAAGATAATAGCTTTGATATGAAAGATGTGCTAGAAAGATTTAATGAACTTAATGTTCAATTAAAAGATAAGATGTATAGAGCAAAAGCAGAAGAAATATTTAAAAATATTCCAATGAAAATGGAATTATTTTATGATAGATTTGATAAAGAATGTATGGATGTGCCAATATTTAAGTATAGTGACCCATACTCAATATTTCAAAGATTATCATGCGCTAGTAATGAAGATATAGTAATCATAAAAGAAAAATTAGTATCAAGAGCAAATAAAAATAAAGCAGTAATAGTAGAAGAACAAGAAAATATGCATAAGCTAAAACAAATAATAGATGACTATGTCTCAGATAAACCAATAACAATAAAAATAGTAGTATTGCAAGAATTCTCTAAAGCAATAGACTTTATATTGGATATTGCAAAAAAAGAAGATGATGTATAAAAAAATTAATAATTGTTGAAAAATATGTAATTTGATGATATAATGCATATTAAATTGCTAGAATATCTAGCATCTAAAATTTATTCTCCTGTTTTACAGGTATATATAAATATTCATCAGTAGTGAAAAAAATTTTTTTAAGGAGGTAATCTAATTATGAAGAAAAAACGGTATTTTTGCGACTTAGGAGAACAAAAATCTAATATTATGCCAATAATTGTAATTCTTTTTAGTATTTTTTTAGGAATAATTGTAGCTTTCATTAGTTATAATGTTCTTACAAATAAGTTTGGATATGAATTTGATTCATATTCAGAAGAGGATTATGAATATTTGGAGAAAATAGCAAAAAATGTTGTAAAGGATGGAGAAAGTATTAACTTATCTGCAATACCAGAAGATGTTGCGTATTATAAAATAACAGCTAATAAAAATGAAATTATATTAAAATTAAGCTTAGAAAATAATAAGGATAAAGTATTTGCTCCTTCGGCAGATATTACTATCAAGCTATCAAAAAAATTTGATATAATTTCAACAAAAACAAACCTTTCATCAAAACAAGAATATGTATGGTATATAAAACGTGATATTGTACTTATATCTATAGCGAGTGGAATTATAGCATTTTTTATAGTTATATTTATAGCAATAATTTTTGAGGTACTAGGTTCTACTATATCCAATAAATCCAAGTCACATAAAAAAAAGGCGAAAAATCTTTTATAAGAAAACGGGAGCAATGCTCCCGCTTTCTTCATAAAGGTTATGTTTCATAAAATAATTAAAAATAGTAGTATTGCAAAAATTTTTTTAAGTAATAGAGTTATATATATTAAATATTGCAAAAGAGATAGTAACAAATTGACAATTAACATAATGTATGCTAAAATAATTTTATCAAATTTTAGGAGGTGTTCTTATGGATAGGGCAAACTGGGTTGTCAAAGTATTGGATGACTCGCATAACAAAAGTATTGAATACAAAAATCGGAACTGGTTGTTGCAAAATGTAGAAAAATTAAATATTCATGCGTGCGTAGAAGATTGTGAAGCAAATGTTTTTAAAATTGCAGAATATTGGAAGGACGAAGCAACAATACTTATTCAGGAAGGTGAGCCGGTAAAATCTAAGGCTGATTTTCATCCGGGAAAAGAGGCTTTACTTATTGGAAAGCCAAAAGAATTATTTGATGGTTATTTAGTTTATGTATACTATCCGAAAGAATAAGAAAAGAGGGCTGTAAAGAAGTCCCATAGAAAAATGAGATTTGGAATAAAATTATTTCAAATCTCATTTTTTCTCATAAAAGTTATGTTTCAAACAAATTAATTATTAAAAATCTCAGGTCCTAAAATGTTTACAGTTCTATCAAGTTCAGTCTTAGCTAAATTGTACATAGTGCTGTTCCAATTACCAGTACCAGATTCGTAATCAGAAATTATAGACTCAATATCTAAAAGTTCATATCTATCACTTCCATTATTATTTGGATTTCCACCAGTATTGTTATCAAAAACATAAATAGGAGTATAAGTAGCATTATCAATACTTATTTGACCAGTTTCGCCATCTTTTCTAACTTGTACATTTAAAATAAGAGTATTTCTTGTATTAGCAAATGTTTGAGCAGAGAAGAAATTGCCCATAGAGTAAATTACAAAACCAGTTTTAGTAGAACCATCTTCCATAGTAACAGTTTTCATTTCCATAGGTTCTAAAACGTGAGGATGACAACCTAAAATAACTTGAACATCATTTTTTATTAAAAATTCAGCTAAATCTTTTTGAGTTGCATTTGGCTCTGTATGATATTCGTCTCCCCAGTGCATACTAACACATATAAGCTCAGCACCTTCTGCTTTTGCTTGGTCAATTTTTGATTTTATAAAATCTTTATCAATTAAATTAACACAAAACTCTTTTCCACTAGGAACAGGAATTCCATTAGTACCATAAGTAAATGCTAAAAAGGCAGTTTTAATACCATTTAAGTCTTGCATTAAAATTTTATCTTGTTCTTCTTGAGTTCTAGCAGAACCAGTATGTACTAAACCAGCATCATCTAAGTAAGTCAAAGTAGATTCTAATCCAGAAAATCCTAAATCTAATGTATGATTATTGGCAGTAGTCATAACATCTAAACCAAGTTCTTTTAAGTCAATTGCTAAATGCTCTGGGGTATTAAATGTAGGATATCCACTATATCCTCTTGAAGGACCAGCAAGTGTAGCTTCTAGATTTCCAACAGCAACTGTCGCATCTGTAAAATATTTAGAAACATACTTGAACATAGGTGAAAAATCATATATACCAGTTGAGCTATCATAAGCATCTTTAAAATTTTGACTATGACATAAAGTATCACCAATAGCAACAATATTTATTACAGAATCATCAGGAATCTGCGATTCATAATCAATCAAGCTACTTGCATCATTAGAAATATTTTGATTTAATCTAAATAAAATGTTAGAAATAATGTGATAAGCGCAAAATCCTAAAACTACCATAAGAGCAATTACAACAAAAAGCTTTTTAAAATTAAATTTTTTGTTATTTTTTTTATTCATAAAAAATCCATCCCTTTCTTATTTCAATCAACATATACATTATCATTAAATTTCTTTAAAATCAACCAGAAAAATGTATAAATTTCCTTTTTATGAAAATAATAAAAGTATTATTAACATAAAAACAAGGAGGAATCTATTAAAATGAAAGCTACTGGAGTTGTAAGAAGAATTGATGATTTGGGAAGAATAGTTATTCCAAAAGAAATAAGAAAAATATTAAGAATAAAAGAAGGAAGTCCTTTAGAAATATTTACAGAAAAAGAAGGAGATATAATTTTAAGAAAATATTCTCCAATAGGTGAAATATCTAACTTTTCATCAGAATATGCAGAAAGTTTGTCAAAAATAACAGATTTAATAGCAGTAATCACAGATAAAGATGTAGTAATAGCGTGTTCAGGAACTCAAAAGAAAGATATATTAGAGCAAAAGATAAGCACAGAATTAGAAAAAATTATGGACAAGAGAGAAACAGTAGTTACAGATGATGCAACAGCAATACTTGTTACAGAAAAAGGAAATAAAGAAAAAGAATGTAAATCTCAAGTAATAGTACCAATAATATCAGATAGTGAAGTAACAGGAAGTGTAATATTAATTGCAAAAGAATCAGGAACTAAATTAGGAAAAAATGAAGAACAAATAGCAAAAATTGCTGCAAATTTCTTAGGAAATCAAATGGAAATATAAAATACAATAAATCGTGGTATGATAGGCCACGATTTATTTTTTTATCTTGCACAAAATGCATCAATGTGTTAGTATATATATGAAAAATTTTAAGCTTTTTTTAAGGAGAAAAATGAAAGATCAAAGTTTAATTAGAAATTTTAGCATAATAGCACATATAGATCATGGAAAATCAACATTAGCAGATAGATTAATAGAAATGACAGGTTCTCTTTCAAAAAGAGAGATGACAGAACAAGTATTAGATAATATGGACATAGAAAAAGAAAGAGGAATAACAATAAAAGCTCAAGCAGTTAGGATGAAATATAAAGCAAAAGATGGAAAAGAATATGAGCTTAATTTAATAGATACTCCAGGACATGTTGACTTTAATTATGAAGTTTCAAAAAGTTTAGCAGCTTGTGAAGGAGCAGTATTAGTAGTAGATAGTACACAAGGAGTAGAAGCGCAAACACTTGCTAATGTATATTTAGCATTAGATAATAACTTAGAGATTATACCAGTTATAAATAAAGTAGATCTTCCAAGTGCTAGACCAGATGAAGTGAAAAAAGAAATAGAAGATATAATAGGAATACCAGCACAAGATGCACCTTGTATATCAGCAAAAACTGGATTAAATGTTGAACAAGTTCTAGAAAAAATAATAAAAGAAGTACCACCACCAAATGGAAATAAAGAAGAAAAACTAAAAGCATTAATATTTGACTCAATATATAATGATTACAAAGGTGCTTTGGCGTATGTAAAAATAAAAGAAGGAACTGTAAAAGTTGGAGATGAAATAAGACTAATGTCAAGTAAAGCTCATTTTACAGTTAATGAAGTTGGATATTTTGAACCAGGAAGATTACTTCCAACAGATGAATTAGTAGCAGGGGAAGTAGGATATATTTCAGCAAGTATAAAAAGTTTAAGTGATATAAGAGTAGGAGATACAATAACAAATGAAACAAATCCAGCAGAGATGCCACTACCAGGATATAAAGAAGTAAATTCAATGGTATATTGTGGCTTATATCCAATGGATGGCGCAGATTATGAAAACTTAAAAATAGCCTTGGAAAAATTAAAGCTAAATGATGCAGCTTTAGTTTTTGAGCCAGAAACATCATCAGCATTAGGTTCAGGATTTAGATGTGGATTTTTAGGATTGTTACATTTAGAGATAATAGAAGAAAGACTAGATAGAGAATTTGATTTAGGACTAATAACAACAGCACCATCAGTTATTTATAAAGTACATAAAACAGATGGAACAATAGAAGATTTGTATAATCCTTCAGAAATGCCAGAACAATCTCAAATAAAATATATAGAAGAACCATATGTTGAAGCAAATATAATAGTTCCAAGAGATTATGTTGGAAATGTAATGGACTTATGCCAAAATAGAAGAGGAATCTATATAGATATGCAATATTTAGATGAATCAAGAGTAACTTTAAAATATGAATTACCACTTAATGAAATAATATATGATTTCTTTGATACATTAAAATCAAAAACAAGAGGATATGCATCATTAGATTATTATGTAAAAGAATATAAACAGTCAGAACTAGTAAAATTAGATATATATGTAAATAATGAGCCTGTTGATGCACTTTCTTTTATAGTTCATAAATCAAATTCATATAATAGAGGAAGGACATTAGTTGAAAGATTAAAAGAAGAAATTCCAAGACAATTATTCAGTATACCAATCCAAGCAGTAATTGGAGGAACAATTATTGCAAGAGAAACAATATCAGCACTTCGTAAAGATGTTTTAGCAAAATGTTATGGAGGAGATATAACTAGAAAGAAAAAATTATTAGAAAAACAAAAACGTGGTAAAAAGAAAATGAGACAATTTGGAAATGTTGAAATACCACAAGAAGCTTTCTTAAACGTATTAAAAGCAAATGACAAAGATGCTTAAAAAAGGAGACTAACTATTAAAAGTCAAGACTTTTTATTAAAAAAATAAAAAATTGGAAAAATCCCATGCCAAATAGGCCTCATAATATAAAATTTTTTTGAGACCTGACTGATATTATAAATTATAAATATTAGTTTAATAAAGACGGATTGAAATCAATATTATTTTTCTCAAGTGAGTAAATTACTCTAATAAGTTTTTTACAAACATGAGATAATGCAACACGATGACATTTACCTTGAGAGCGTTTCTTAATGTAATAGTCGTAAAATTCTGGAGAATATCTTAAAATAGACAGTGCTGAGTTCATAATGGCATATCTAAGATGACCAGAGCCATGTTTAACCATTTTTCCATTAGATTCTAAAGTACCAGATTGGTTTATGCTTGGATCTAAACCAGCAAATGCTAACATTTTATTTGGATTTGAGAAATTTTTAATATCTCCATATTCAGATAAAATGGCAGCAGCAGACATTTCTCCAATTCCAGGAATGGTAAGCATTTTTGGATTAAGTACTTTGATAATTGTAGAAATTTGTTTTTCTATTGGAT